>JAKSMO010000077.1 GCA_024400545.1 Bacteroidales bacterium
GTGGTATCGTAACCTTCCATTACATTGGCAGCGGAATCACCAACAAGGATGACATCTATTTTTGTGGCATCCAATAGCTTGGCCATGGAATAGTCGTAGGCAGTGAGCATGGCGATTTTTTCGCCGTTTTGTTTCATGCGTTGGAGCACATGAGTGGTAACTTTAGTTACATCAGTTTGCAGATAAGCCATAATGATTAGTCTAATTCTTCATCACCATCGTTGCGGAAAGGATTGCCGTCTTCTTTTTCAAGATTCTCGTCGGCATCTTCCACTATGCGAAGCATAGCGCGGAATGGTTTCTTATATTCGTATTCGCCTTTGTTGTTTACTTTGAATGGTTTAAAGTATCGTTCTTCGCCTTTCACCATGATGGTGACGGCACCTTGTTCGGTGGGGGAATCAGCATTGAATAGGTATTTGCCAACTTCATCAATCTCAATTCGTTTGGCTAGATATATGGTGTCGAACTGAGATGCGTTGATAGCGCCCTGAATGCTGAGTACGGCGCCGCCTTTTACTTTTTTGGTGGCCACAGATTTGAATTCAGGTCCCTTGGATGTGTATTTCTTGGCATAGATGCGCAATCCGGATTCTATTTGCTCTTCGGTGACCGGGAACCGCACATAGATAGAGTCGCTCAAAGTCTTGCATTCGTCAGGTTGGCGGTTGAAGCTGGAGCGCAGTACCACATAACCTACCGGGAGGATGATTTGACGACGGTGGGGTACGAGAAAATATTTCTCTACCATCTTCTGACAGTCAAGATGCTCTTCGATGCTCAGCTCGACAGGGGGCGGGCATTCATCTTTGGTGTTATAAACAGAATAGATAGAGCCTTTTTTGAGAATTAGTTGCGTATAGTAGGCTCGTATATTGCTGTCCTGGGCAGGTAAGAAACATCCACTGTTGCCTCCCAAACATTCAATGGGATTGTGCTTGAAGGTGATGAGTACCGAACCTTCGAGATTCACATTGGGTTGTAATATCTTGCGGCTATCGGGAAGTTCGTCACAGTCGTAAACCTGTTTGTCGGTGGGCACTTCGTAGCGTACCAACTCAACGGTATCGCCTTTACAACTGCATTGGATTGGATTGTAGGCATAACGGACGGGCATCACCTCGTGGCCTCGCATGGCAAAATAACGATAGATAGACTCCACTCGCATCTGCATGATACGTTGATTGTTATAATTGCCATAAGCTTCAATACTCATGGTATAGAATCGTGGATTATTTCGGTCGAAGCCGATGATATAGGCCGAGTCGAGCAGATCGAGGTCGCGTTCGCGGTAAGTGCTATCATTCTCATCAAAGAAAAGTTGCAGACAGAACACTTCGGGATTGATCCAGGCCTGTGTCAGGTCTTTGGCTTTCATGGGTTTCGCCGATGGGATATGAAGGGCTGAGTTTTGCGCAAAAAGCGTTGCGCAGAAAATCAAAAAGGTGTAAATCGACAAAACTCTTTTCATGAGGTTATGCTTTAATGAGTTGTGATACAATTTCTTCAGTGGATATATTTTCGGCTTCGGCATAGTAGTTGCGCACAATGCGGTGGCGCAACACTTCCACTGCTACAGCCTGCACATCTTCGATATCGGGGGAATATTTGCCCTGCATGGCAGCGTGGGTTTTGGCACCCATGACCAGGTACTGCGAGGCACGAGGACCAGCACCCCAGGAGAGGTATTTGGTGGCCAGCGTGGCTTGTTCGGATCCTGGACGAGTGGATGTGGATAAGCTCACGGCATATTCGCACACATTGTCGGGCACGGGCATGCGACGAATGACCCCTTGATAGTCAATAATATCTTGAGCTGACAGCACAACATTCACCTCTTGATTGCTATCGATAGTGGTTCCCTTAACGATATTCACCTCTTCGTCGAAAGTGGGGTAGTCCAACTTGATGTTGAGCATGAATCGGTCGAGCTGAGCCTCGGGTAGGGGGTAGGTGCCTTCTTGTTCGATGGGGTTTTGAGTGGCAAGAACAAAGAACGGTTTGGGCAGTGCATAACTCTTGCCCGATACGGTTACCGATTTCTCTTGCATGGCTTCCAGTAGGGCGGCCTGAGTTTTGGGCGGGGTGCGGTTGATCTCATCGGCCAGAACTATATTGGCAAAAACAGGTCCTTGAATAAATTGGAAGTGACGATTTTCGTCGAGAATCTCAGAACCCGTGATGTCGGACGGCATCAGGTCGGGAGTGAACTGGATACGGTTGAAGGAGAGG
Organism: Bacteroidales bacterium; assembly: GCA_024400545.1. Taxonomy (GTDB): domain Bacteria; phylum Bacteroidota; class Bacteroidia; order Bacteroidales; family P3; genus Colimorpha. The sequence continues at coordinate 2,233 of JAKSMO010000077.1, forward strand.
CCCAAGGCTCGCGACAGGGTGTTTACCATAAGGGTTTTGGCCAATCCGGGAACACCAACCAAAAGGCAATGGCCTCCGGTAAAAATGGATAGCAATAGGCTATCTACCGCCTTGTCCTGACCTACGATGACCTTGGCCATTTCGGATTTCAGGAGATGATATTTTTTGACGAAAGAGTCTAATAACTCGGAGTCTGTCATAGCAATCAGATGTTTAAATAACAATGGTTTATCTAGGCCAGTTTACCTTGAATCCCGGGCAATTTTTGTATTCGTCGGAAATGCGGATATAGGTGCTGCGGATCATGCGGTTGGCCCATTCCACAATCTTCTTGGTTTTGGCATCCTGTAGTGCGGCATTATAAATGCGGTCGTAGTCTTCGGTAAGATTAGCGCGATGAGCCTCGTGCTTCTTGTTCAAGCGAATGAGGCAGTATGCATTTTTGTTGTCGGTGGTGGTGTAGGAGGTGGCATTTGAAATCTCACCTTCCTCCATGGCCACGATACCAATGCCAGGATAAAGCTGTGCAAAAGTTTCTTTCTCGAAACGATAACCTCCTGTTGCAGGGTTGGTTACGGCGCCGCCCTGCGACTTGCTTGCTCCATCGGAGTATTTCTGTGCGGCATCTTCAAAAGTGATGTGGCCGGCGCGAATTTCGGTGGCTAAACTATCCAAGAAGATACGTGCGCGAAGCAAATCTTCGGACGAAGTTTTGGGTTGGAGCAATATATGACGAGCGTTGACGGTGTTGCCGCGACGCTCGATAAGTTGCAAGATGTGGAAGCCAAACTGAGTTTCGATAATAGGCGATACCTCGCCGGGTTTGAGGGCAAAAGCGGCAGTCTCAAACTCGCTCACCATTTCGCCACGGCCAAAGAAACCCAACTCGCCACCTTTGGATGCCGAACCGGGGTCTTGTGAATAGAGTTTGGCCAGCATGCTGAATTTCTCGCCTTTGATGATACGTTCACGCAATTCGGCCAATTCCATGCGCACACGCTCACGCTCTTCCTCGCCGATAGTGGGCTGGATGGAGATTTCGGAAACTTCGTATTGGGTGGGGATTTCGGGTAGGGAATCGACATCGAAGTTGGCAAAGAACTCGGACACTTCGGCAGGAGTGATCTTCACATTCTCGGTAAGCTGATATTCCACCTGCTGACTTAGGATGCGGTCGTGCAGAATGTCGAAATATTGGTCGTGCAACTCATCGTAACTAGCCTGGAACATATCGCGCAACTTATCTTTGCCGCCGGCCTGGCGCACGGCCATTTTGAGATAATACTGCACCTGCTCTTCCACTTGGTCGTCGTTCACTTCAACACTATCCACCATACCTTTGTGGATTAGAAGTTTGCTGATGAGCATACTCTCCAGCAGCGAGCATCGCTCCTCGTAGCCATTGGTAAGACCTTGGCGCAAACGTATTTGAGCGTAGGCCTGCTCGATGTCGGAAGTTTTAATAATGGTTTGACCAACCACGGCCACAATACCGTCAACCACCTGTTTGTTGGTGTTTTGCTGGGCAAAAAGCCAGCAAGGCATGGAGGCTAATAGGAGGATGAAAATTTTCTTCATAGTGGGATGTGCTTAGTAAGTGATTTCATCAATCACATCTTGATGAATCTTAACGTTATATTTAGTGCGCAGAGCGGCATTGTTCTGTTCCTCAAGATAATTCTGGTAGTCGTTGAGGTAGAATCCGCGAGCCTCTTGACAAGTCTTTAATTCGGGAGGCAGTATTTTTTCGATTACAAGAATCTGGTAGCCATTTTCGGTAGTGCGCCAGAAGTTATTGGGAGTTTTCATTGCGTTCATACCTATCAATAGCTGGTTGTTGGAGCCTGCTTCAACCAACTCGGTATTGTCGGTGATGTTGCCGACATACTTGCATTTGGCGCGCAGTGCTTCGGTGATTTGTTGGCTCGACCAACCCTTTTGGGCAGCTTTGGTCATCACCTTCGCGGCCTTGTCGATGGTGGCAGGGGTGTGGGTAGAGTCTTCCAAATTATATACATGTACGCGCGTGCGCTCGTTCCAAAAATAAGGAGCGTCGTTGGAGTCGTTGTAATTGTGGGTTTTGGCAACACGGTCGTAGAACTCGGCGAAGCCGACAGAATCCTTGATGGCCTTGCTCCACACTTTGTGGTCGTTGTAGGCAAAAATCATCAAACCGTGGCGGTATTCCTCAATGATATCGTGAAATTCGGGATTGTCGGCTTCCAGTCGGCTGTCGGCGTAGTTGAGCACCATGGCATCCACAAACTCCTCGTAACGGTCGCGCAGGAAGGTGTTGAGGTCGCAAAGCGGGCGCACTTTCTTATTCTTATAGATATAGCGTGCCAGCTGGCGAGAATTGAAGGTCTTGTCGCCAATCTTGAACAAGGGACGCATATCAGTGATGCTGTTGGAGTCGTAGTGGAAGATGGCCGAGAAGATAGAGTCGGTAATCACTTGGCGCACAGCGTCGAGGCTGGCCATGTAAGGGGCGTTCTTTTTCTTTGAGGCCTTGGTGGTAGTGTAGTCGATGAAATTGTAGTTGCGTTTGCTCTGCTCAACAAAGATGTGCTGGGGGCGGGTGCTGCGCTCGCCACGAGTCATGCGGGACTTATAATAAGGAATCATGCTCTCATAGTCGGGCATGGTTTCTTTTTTGAGCAGCTTGATGATGTGCCAGCCAAAACGCGAATGGAAAGGCTTGGAGTATTCGCCCACCTGCAGCCCTTCGGAGATGGTCTGGATGTAAGCGTAGGGCAGCTGATTGTGAGGCAGTTCGGGCATGATTCCACCATTGGTGGATGTAGAACGGTCGTTGCTGTAGTTTTTGGCCACAATGCCAAAGTCGGTGCCCTCCTGCAGTTGGCGATAAGCGGAATTGATTTTGCCTTGGGCACTGGGGTCGTTCTCTGTAATCCAGATATGGGCCAGCTGGGCTTTGCCGTAATAGTTAAAGCGCTCAAATAATTTGATGATATGGTAGCCATAGCGGGTGCGGACAGGCTTGTGGATCTCGCCGGGCTGCATCTCGTAGGCAGCCGACTCGAAGGCATAGATCATGTCAAATACCGAGAAACAACCCAGGTCGCCTTCCATGGGATTCACCTCGTTGGCTTTTTCGCGAACGAGGGGGTCGCGGTCGTTGCTGCGCTGATCGCGCATTTCCTGTTGGGCGATGGTGTAGAAATTGTCGGTGGTGAGAGCTTGCTGGTAAAGCTCCATGGCGTGTTTGTAAGCCTTCAGTGTGTCGGACGGAAGCGCTGTTTCGGGGCAGGGCACCAGGATGTGGGCTGCATGCAGCACATAGTGGTTGCGATCGTAAGCCTCGCGCAGCAGCGACTGCATGGTGGCGCTGTCGATAAGATACGGTGCCGACAACTCTTTGCGATAAGTGGCCAACTCGCTGTTAAGCGACTCGATAGTGTCGAACCCCATAGCATAAGCATCGGCCAGTTTGGCTTGGAAATTGACATAAAGCTGTACGTAGTCTTCCAATGCTTTGCGTTTCTCAAAGGTGCAGGCTGTGGGAGCAGCGGCAGGATCCTTGCCGATAGACTGCAAGAATTCTTTCATAAACTGCGATTTATAAATATTTCTACCGCCAATCTCAAAAATAACGGGATCGTTGCTCGTTTGAGCGATGGCACCCATCATCATGATGGAGAGAAAAAGGGTGACAAAAATCTTTTTCATCAAAATAATTTAAGGGTTACTGTAACGTTGTGTTTTGAAAATGTGATAATGTTTCGCAAATGTGTCAAAAATCCGAGAGTTGCTAACCTTCATCTTGAGTTTTTTTTTCATAGGGGCGATGCCGCAAGGTTCTCAGATTTTTGACACTATATGATGCTGAGTTAAATGCAATTATTATCTGTGGTAGTTAGGAGCTTCACGGGTGATAGCGATATCGTGAGGATGGCTCTCGGTAACGCCGGCAGCGGTGATGCGGATAAACTTAGCCTGCTGCAGGGTGGGGATGTCGCGCGAACCAGTATAGCCCATACCGGCTTTCAGACCGCCGACCATCTGATACAGCACCTCGCTGAGGGTGCCCTTGTAAGGCACACGACCCACAACGCCTTCGGGAACAAGTTTCTTGGCATCGGTCTCCTTGTCCTGGAAATAACGGTCTTTGGAACCGCACTGCATGGCTTCGAGCGAGCCCATGCCGCGGTAGGATTTGAATTTGCGGCCTTCGTAAATGATGGTCTCGCCAGGAGCCTCTTCAACACCGGCTACAAGGGAGCCGACCATAACGGTGCTTGCACCAGCGGCCAAAGCTTTCACGATGTCGCCACTATAGCGGATGCCGCCGTCGGCAATGATAGGCACGTCGAAACCTTTGCTCTTCAGTGCGCCAACGCATTCGCACACAGCGGTGAGCTGAGGCACGCCGATACCGGCAACCACACGGGTGGAGCAGATACTTCCGGGTCCGATACCCACTTTAATACCATCGGCACCAGCTTCGGCCAACATCAGGGCGGCCTCGCCGGTAGCAATGTTGCCCACCACTACGTCGAGGTTGGGGTATTTGGCCTTCACGGTCTTCAGCGCTTCCACCACGCGGATGCTGTGGCCGTGAGCAGTGTCGATAACAATGGCGTCAACGCCAGCCTTCACCAGCGCATCCACGCGGTCCATCATGTCGGGGGTGATGCCCACACCTGCTGCCACGCAGAGACGGCCGTTGCTGTCTTTGCAAGCCAGGGGGCGCTCCTTGGTCTTCATAATGTCGCGATAGGTGATGAGGCCCATGAACTGGCCCTGCTCGTTCACCACGGGCAGTTTCTCAATCTTATGCTGCTGCAAAATGTCGGTTGCCTCGGCAAAAGTGGTGCCCACGTGGGTGGTGATAAGCTTGGTGATCATGATTTCGCTCAAGGGACGCTCCATGTTGCGCTCGAAACGGAGGTCGCGGTTGGTGACCATGCCAATGAGCACACGGTTCTCGTCAACAATAGGAATACCGCCAATGCCGTATTCGGTCATCAGGCGCAGTGCGTCTTTTACCAAAGCATCCTTGGTCAGCGTCACGGGGTCGATAATCATGCCGTTTTCGGCGCGTTTAACCTTGCGCACCTCGTTGGCCTGACGCTCGATGGACATGTTTTTGTGCAGAACGCCGATACCACCTTCCTGAGCCATGCCGATAGCCATTGCAGCCTCGGTTACGGTGTCCATGGCTGCCGAAACAAGCGGCATATTCAGCTTAATGTTGCGGGAAAAACGGGAAGCTACAGTAACTTCTGCGGGAAGAATCTCGGAATAGGACGGCACCAACAGCACGTCGTCATAAGTAAGGCCTTCGCCAACAAATTTAGTGGTATCTGTGTACATAATTATAAATTAAGTATTTTTATAATCGTTATTAAAATTGTGCAAAGATACGCTTTTTTTTCGACATACGCGATATTTTTTCTCCACCTCACATTTTTTAACATTTCGGTAGGCGATTTCCGTCTGCTCACCTTCGCTGTACCTCCGTCGTAGTCCCGCTGAAGCTCCGTCGAAGACTCGTCCGCCCGAACGGTGTCAGAATATGTTAAAAAACGTGCTTCTTGGAGGCTTTTTGCTCGGGCTGTACCTTGACAAAATGGCAGATTTTTATTTTTTTGTCAGGGTTGGATTTGTATGTGTGTAAAGGCGTTGCTTTTAATTGATTACGCTTACCTTGAAATTCTTTCAAAGAAAAATATTAATAATAGATTTTACATAATAAAAAAATAATCGTATATTTGCACTGCAAAATGTGAAAATGGCTTAGTGATTATGGTGAAGAAAATCAGTGCAATAATGAATTCTGAATTCTTAGGATGCGCTGTTTTTTGTGCTGTGAGGCCTGTTGGCCAAAGCGGAATCGGTGCCGTTGCCGCATAATTTTAAAATATTAAACTAACGAACATAATAACGATGAAAAGAATCAGTTTTTTATTAGCAGCGTTGCTCCTGATCGTGAGCGCTTGCAACCGACACAATAACCAGAATGTGACCATCAACGGTGTGCTTCCCAATGCCGAATTTGAGGGCATGATGGTGTACCTCTCGGCCATGGGCGAGGACGGACTGCTCGACTCAGCAGTGGTAAAAGATGGTAAGTTTCAGTTTGTTGACACGCTGGACATGGCCAAAATCGGCGTCATCCGCACGCCCCGCGCAGCCTCGGGCATACAGTACCACAGCACTTTGGTGCTGGAGAATGGCACCATCTACATCGACCTTGAGACCGACTCGCTCTCGGGCACCGCACTCAACGATTCCATGTACTGCCTCTTCACCAACGACAGCCGCGCCAAAGAGTTTGAGATGCTGCGTTCTCATGCGTTAGAGGCCTACTACAATGCCGCCACTGCAGAGGCTCGCCACGAGGCCGAGCTGGATTACGACCAGATCGACTCTGCGCTCAACCACTATGCCAGCACGCAGGCGCTGCGCATCTACAACAGCCATCAGGCCGACATCCTCGGTGCTTACGCACTGTATGTCCACGCACAAAGCAGCGACATCAGCTATGAGGATCTAGACCAACTGATGAGCAAGGCCGAAGCCGTGGTGACCACCTTCGCACCGCTTTGCAAGCTCCACAGCCGCCTCTACAATGTGGCCAACACCAGCGAGGGCAAGACCTTCACCGACATCGAAGGCATTGATTTCGTGACCGGTGAGCCTACCAAACTCAGCGCCATGCTCGGCGAGAGCGAAGCCACGATTATCGACTTCTGGGCTTCGTGGTGCGGTCCCTGCCGTCAGGAGATCAAGGAGAACCTCATCCGCCTCTATGACGCTTATAAAGACAAAGGACTCAATATCATCGGCGTGGACGTATGGGACAAGATTCCCGACCATAAGACCGCTGTTGAGAACATGGGCATCCAGTATCCCCAGCTTATCGACACCACCCGCACCGCCACCGACAACTATGGCGTGGAGGGCATACCCACCATCTTGTTGCTCGACAAGAACGGCACCATCGTGCGCCGCGGCATTCGTGGCGAACAAATTGAGGAAGCTGTGGTAGAGCTTCTGAAGATCAATGAATAAAAGAATATTTAAGCTAAAAATATACATACTTTATATGAAGAAAATCACTATCATCCTGGCTGCTGCCCTCTTGCTGGCAGTTCCGGCTCAGGCTCAGAAGAAAAATGCTGCCAACAACGGCGGCATCACCCCCGAAATGATGCAGCAGATGAAGAAAGCCTATGGCAACAATGCTGCCGACAAGGCTCTGCGCAACATCATGGTAACCAACAGTCCTGCCAAGCTGGCCCTCAATCATGAGAACGCCACCGCTTTCGACTCTCACTTCAGCAACCGCGTGGAGAGCAAGGCAATTACCGACCAGAAATCTTCCGGCCGCTGCTGGATGTTTACCGGCATGAACGTGCTGCGCAACAAGGCTATTCGCCAGCATCATCTGCCTGCCGATTTCCAGTTCTCGCAGGCCTACACCTTCTTCTACGACCAGCTCGAAAAGTCCAACCTCTTCCTGCAGGCTGTGATCGACACTTACAAGAAACCCATGGACGACAAAGAGGTCGACTGGCTTTTCCAGAATCCCCTCAGCGACGGTGGTCAGTTCACCGGCGTTGCCAATCTGATTGACAAGTATGGCCTTGTCCCCGCAGAGGCTATGCCCGAGACCTACAACACCAACAACACTAGCTCTATTTCCAGCCTTGTTCAGCTCAAGCTGAGAGAAGATGGTTTGGAACTTCGTGAGATGGCTGCCAAACGTGGTGTGACTCCCGCACAGCTCCAGGCCCGCAAGACCGAGATGTTGGGCACTATCTACCGCATGTTGGCACTCGCTTTCGGCGAGCCCCCCGCAGAGTTCACTTTCCAGCAGAAGAACGCCAAGGGCGAAATCGTTTCCTGCGAGAAATACACCCCCATGTCGTTCTACGAGAAATTCGCCAAGCAGGACTTCTCCACCTACTACATGGTGATGAACGATCCTACCCGCGAGTATTACAAAGTATATGAGATTCAGTACGACCGCCATGTGTATGATGGTCAGAACTGGCGCTACCTCAACCTCCCCATGGATGAGATTGCACCCATGTGCATTGCTTCCATCAAGGACAGCACCATGATGTATTTCAGCTGCGATGTAAGCAAATTCCTCAATCGCGACAAGGGTTTCTCCGATCCCAATAACTATGACTATGGTTCGCTCTTCGGCACCACCTTCGGCATGGACAAAAAGCAGCGCGTGGCTACCCACGCCAGCGGTTCAAGCCACGCTATGACCCTCTGCGCCGTTGACCTCGACAAGGGCGGCAACCCCATCAAGTGGATGGTGGAGAACAGCTGGGGCCCCAGCTATGGCTATCAGGGTTTCATTATCATGACCAACGAGTGGTTCAACGAGTATATGTTCCGCGTGGTGCTTGAGGAGAAATACATCCCCGCTAAGTATCAGGAAATGCTGAAACAGACTCCCATCATGCTTCCCGCTTGGGATCCCATGTTCCTCCCCGAAGAATAAGAATATAAAATTTATAAATTAATAACTAATTACAAATGAAAAAGATTTTCTCTCTGTTGGCTGCAGCCATGATCTGCACCACCGCTTTCGCTCAGACCGCTGATGAGCAGAAAGAAGATGAGGGCTACAAATTCACCGATGTGAAGGTCCTCCCCATCACCTCCGTTAAGAATCAGGCTCAGGCTGGTACCTGCTGGTGCTACAGCGGTCTTGGTTTCATCGAGGCCGAACTGCTTCGCATGAACAAGGGCGAGTATGATTTTGCCGAAATGTACCTCGTGGCTAAGAGCTACAACGATCGCGCAATGGCAGCTATCCGCACCAGTGGCGACGTTAGCTTCTCGCAGGGCGGCGCTTTCAGCGATGTGCTCTATGGCATGAAGCACTATGGTCTCGTTCCCGAAGAGTGCATGCGCCCCGGCGTCATGTACGG
>JAKSMO010000078.1 GCA_024400545.1 Bacteroidales bacterium
TGTCAAATTTGGTGTATGACAGATGCTCCCCTACGATTCTGCCCGAAGTCTCTCTGGCAAAGGTGGAAGAGAAGGCTTTGCTCCGGATTAAGATATATCGAGGCAGTCAGCCTCCGTACTATTTAAAGAGCGAAGGCAAGGTGGCTGGCACCTATATCCGGGTGGGGTCGAACAACCGCCTTGCCGATGAAGAAATATTGATGGAACTGGAGCGTCGTCGCCACCGTGTTTCTTTCGACTCCGAATTGTTGCCCCAGTTGGAGTTGCAGGCATTACGGTTTGACGGTTTTTCCCAGTTGTTGGAGGCGCAAACGGGAGAAGTGCTTGACGATAACATCATGCGAAAACTCCAGCTAGTGAGAGTGGAACAAGGGTGCACATTCCCGACGCGAGCCCTGGTGCTATTATCGGATAGTCCTCAGACCGATGGCCTGTTTGCCAACGCAAAGATAGAGTGCGCCCGATTTAAGGGTTCTTCATCTGAGGTGTTTCTTGATCAAAAAACCATTGTCGGGTCTATCGCTACTCAGGCCGAAGAAGCCTACAATTTCGTTTTGCGACATATCAACAAAGGTGCGCATGTCGAAGGTGTTTACACCATATCACGATGGGAGTATCCTATCGATGCCATTAGAGAAGTGATAAGAAATGCCGTGGTGCACCGCGACTATTCCCTTTCGGGCAAAGATATCAAGATTGCCATATACGATGACATGGTGGAGGTGACTAGTCCAGGTATAGTTCCTCCGTCAATTGATTTCTCCGACATGTTGTCTCGCCAGTCTGATGCGCGCAACAAGACGATAGCACCTGTTTTCAAGCATTTGGGACTCATCGACCAATGGGGTAATGGTTTAAAGGTCATCTACGACCAACTTCAAGATTATCCCGAAATAAAGTTCAAATGGAAAGAAGTAGGCATGTCGCTACAGGTATCATTTGTCAAAACCATGGCCTCCGAGTCCTCATCCATGACCCAAGAAAATGGCCAGGCCACCCAAGGGCTACCTAAGGGCTACCCAAGAAATACCCAAGAAATACCCAAGAAATACCCAAGAAATACCCAAGAAAGTTTGTCAGAGACGTCGCTTTTGATACTTAAAGCCATAGCTGATAATCCCACTATCAACAGAAATCAGATTGCTTTGCAAATTGGGGTATCTGCAGAAACCGTGAAGGTACATCTATCTCAGCTCAAGCAGCAGGGCTATTTGTATCGAGAAGGGGCTACAAAGAATGGTCGCTGGGTGGTGATAAAACAAGTCAATTAAGTCAGTATTATTATTTGTCAAAAAAAATGAAAACAATAGTCAGTATAATCTCCGCACAACCAACACCCAATTACTTGCTTATTAGGGAATTATTTGAGCCGGGTGACGAACTTTTGTTTATCACATCTACCAAGATGCAAAAGAATATCAAGCCCATTGTTGATACCTTGTCTTGGGATAATGTGGTAATAAATGAAGTGATATTGGCCGATGGCGAAGAAGAGAGGTGGTCTATCATGTGTAGCCATATTGAGAAAGCCATCTCCAAGAATAAGCAATATGCAGTGAATCTTACAGGTGGCACCAAATATATGGCTTTGGCCGTGCAGAGTGTCTTTGAAAAGTATGATACATTGTTTTATTATGTGCCATTCCCCAAGAATGTCATCTTAACCAAAGACTCTGAGCAGCCTATTACCACTCGACTCACTGTGGCTGAATATATGCAACTTCATGGTCACAAAATAAAAGCAAGTAATACGATTCGTACCTTTGTGGACGCTAAGCAGATGTTGGTCTATTTCACTCAAAGGTTTCGAGAAAATGAATTTGGTATCATTGACAAACTTCGAGAATATCGTAATAGCGACACTCAGATATCATGGGTGGAAACAAAAGAAAACGAGCCAAGAAAACCCAATATTAGCGGCCTTCAGGATTTCTTGAACAGAATTGGTTTCGTTTCGAAAGAAGCCGATATGTTAACAAAATATGAAACACAGTATCTTACAGGTGGATGGTTCGAAGAATATGTTTATTATTTGATGCAGAATGAGGTTGGTGTCACCGACATCCGTTTTGGTGTGAAGCTAAACGAAACCAATAACGATCTTGATGTTGTATTCACAAAAGACAATCGTCTGTTTGTTGTTGAATGCAAGACTGGTATTGAAAAAGGATCTATGCTTAACCAAATAGCCTATAAATCCGCAGCATTAAACGATTTCTTAAAAGGACTTTCTTCCAAGTCTTACATCTTTGCACTTGCTTCAGATAATCCTAATTGGAGCAAAATCCCTCGATCGATGAACATTGCTTATTTTGGCAGGGAGTTTTTCCTCAAAGAAAGCAAAACTCGAGAATTATTAGACTCACTGAAATAAACATATGTTTACAACTTTTATAAACCAATTGGGCCCATGGGTATCCATCATTACCGGTGTGATTTCGTTATTCACATTCATGTATGTGACGGTGGGCGGTATCATTTTTAAAAAAAAGGTAGTGCTTCATTCCCTAGGACCCGAACAGGTGACTTTTCGCATTCAGCTGCGCAACTATAATGTTCAGCAGATAACTAATGTGGTGAGTGCCCGCTTTTTTGATGGAGGAACCGTACCCCCTCATGTTCGCCAAGAGATTATCGGCATTACTGCACCTACGGCAATGAAGGAATTCCGCAAAAACAAAGCCAAGTCGCAGCCATCCATATTTGTCAACCTTTCCAACCATCCCGCCGAAAAATGGAGCGACAATCAGATTTTCGAGGCGAAAAAATATGGCCCAATTATCGATATTGCTTTTCCTTCAATCGACTCCTTATGTAGTGAGTATCAGATCGAAAAACTGGCAGATGAATACGAGAAAAACATTTTGCAGAAAACTGCCAAACGCACTCCTGTTGTCCATATCATGGGCGAGATGAATTTTACTTATGCCCTAGTAAAGCGATTACGTCGTCGGGGCATTGTTTGTGTGGCATCTACTACCGAGCGATTGGTGGAGGAGCATGATGGGCAAAAAACCTCTACCTTCAAATTTGTCAAATTCCGCCGCTATGAGTAACCTCAAAGATATTACCCTCACCGACAGCCAGATCCGGGTGCTCTCGCAAATGAAGGCCTTCCTTGAAAGCAAAGACAAAGTCTTTGTTCTCAAAGGCTATGCCGGCACTGGCAAGACTACCCTCATGCGCTTCCTCATACAGCACTTGCAGGAACTGGAGCGTGGCTACCACCTGTTGGCCTCCACAGGCAGAGCGTCCACCATCCTCAATGCTGCCACTGGCAACACCACGGCTCAAACCATTCACTCCCTCATCTACAAATATTCCGACTTCAACCAAGACCTCAGCAAAATCACCGAAGCATCGTCCTCCATCAATGGCCAGCTGTATTTGGTATTTAAACCTTGCAAGGCCGATGCTGAAGACAAAAACCAGGTATATATCATCGATGAAGCCTCCATGGTGTCCGATACCGAGGATCGTAACATTGTCCAGGCTGCCTTTGGCTCGGGCCGCCTGCTGAAAGAGCTACTCGAGTACGACAGCGACCCCGGCTCCAAATACATCTTTGTTGGCGACCCTTGCCAGCTTCCGCCCATTACCCAAACCTTCTCTCCGGCCCTCTCGCCTCAGTACATTGCAACCACCTTTGGCCTTGGAGTGCAGGAAGGCAATCTCACCGAGATAGTGCGCCAAGGCAATGGCAACACCATCATCTCCACTTCCCAGCGCATCCGCCAGCTATATAACCGTGCACCTGAAACCGACACCGGCTATACCAGCCGGGTGTGGGGTAAAATGCCCATCTTCAGTAGTGCCAACATCCAGCTCCACCCTAATGGGGAGGACATGATCCAGCGCTACCTTCAAACCATACGCAGTCACGGCTACGGCTATGCCACCTATCTATGCCGGGGCAATGCAGCCTGTTATCAGATTGCTTGTCAAATCCGCGAGCGATTGGGCATCCGTGGCCGTGTGTCTGAAAATGACCTATTGTTGGTCATCCAAAACAATACCCCCCTTAACCTCTTCAATGGTGACCTTGTGGTAGTCAAACAAATCACGCACGAAACCCAACATCGTGCCAACCTTACTTTCCGAAAAGTGGTAGTTGAAGACCTTGGTAACAAAAACAGCCACACCACTTTCATTATTGAAGAATTGCTGCATAGCGGTAAGCTAAACCTCGATGGAGAGCAGCAAAAGGCATTGTTTGTTGATTTTGTTCTGAGGATGCGAAAAATGGGTATTAATCCCAAGCAGAATCACCAGCAGTTCATCCTGGCCATGATGACCGACCCCTACCTCAATGCCCTCCGCTGTACTTTTGGCTATGCCATTACCTGCCATAAGTCTCAAGGCGGCGAATGGGCCGAAGTCTTCGTCAACATGCCGCGCAACATTATGCTTAACCCCGCCAAATCGAGCTACCAGTGGGTCTGCACTGCCATCACACGAGCCAAAGAGCGCCTTCATGTGGTGGATGACATTTATTTGGAATCATACAGAAGATACTAATATGGAACTAATTCTCAATACTTTTGGTACAACGCTCAGCCGCGATACTGAAGGCTTCGTAATCGTCAATTCCGAAGGCCGACAACGTATTCCTGCTGAAGGCATAAAAACCATTCAGAGTGCGTCGCATGGTAGTGCGGTATCTTCAGAAAAAAGGATGTATCCGAGTGCAAAAATCTATTTTTTTGGCCGACCAGCCAGTTGCAATATTCGAGCAGATAAAATCCGACCTTGCTGAAGTACAAGCCTGTTACGATAATCACGACAGCATATTAATCGTGCCAATATCAACAGATTATCTCCGGTCGATGAAAATTATTGGTCAAGATATAGCTCTTGACGTGATAACCAAATCCAAAAACACGCTATTCTTTTAATACATAAAGGTGTTTTATTTGAAAAAATAAGCGTATCTTTGCAAATCGAAAGAGGACTTTGACATCTTGTGAATTATTATCCCTATAAATCTTGGAGAATTCGGAGGGTATTAGCCAATGATTCACCTTATTTAACACATCAACTTAAATGTTAAAAAGTATCAAATGTCGAACTAAAAATGGGTTGTATTATCAATGTTCATGGTGTAAATCATTGATAATTAATTTTTGTTTGCGATTGCCCTCCAAGACCATATCCCACTAAAACAAGGATTAAGACACCTCAACTTCATCATCTTCCAAATAGAGATTGCTCCAAGACCATATCCCACTAAAACAAGGATTAAGACAGTACCTTGCAAGTACTGCGTGAAGGTTGTCACATCTCCAAGACCATATCCCACTAAAACAAGGATTAAGACCGGAGAGTACACCACTTGCGAGATTGGCGACAACAATCTCCAAGACCATATCCCACTAAAACAAGGATTAAGACGCTCCTGTATTTGCTTTTGATTACCTCTGAACTCCAAGACCATATCCCACTAAAACAAGGATTAAGACTTGTAAGTATCTTCTCTGTTCATATTTGCTCCAAGACCATATCCCACTAAAACAAGGATTAAGACTGATAAAGCATTGGTTGGTGCCCAATTATTCTCCAAGACCATATCCCACTAAAACAAGGATTAAGACAGTCAGGCGGCTACCAGTGGCAGCCTTTTCCTCCTCCAAGACCATATCCCACTAAAACAAGGATTAAGACCTTGGCGAGCTGGTTGGGATAAAAATGGATGCTCCAAGACCATATTCCACTAAAACAAGGATTAAGACTCTCCTCAAACTCTTTCCAATTGATTTTGCTCATCTCCAAGACCATATCCCACTAAAACAAGGATTAAGACATGTTGCTGATTTCCATTTTCGCTAATTCCTTAATCTCCAAGACCATATCCCACTAAAACAAGGATTAAGACTTTTCGCTTTCAAACTTGGCACGTTCCTCTGCCGAACTCCAAGACCATATCCCACTAAAACAAGGATTAAGACAAAAATACCCTTATCTTTACACACATTAATATAGCTCCAAGACCATATCCCACTAAAACAAGGATTAAGACTTCTGCGCACCAGTAATGATATAGGTGCCAGCTCTCCAAGACCATATCCCACTAAAACAAGGATTAAGTCATTATTCTGGTCTGTAAGGACCAGAGTAATTCTCCAAGACCATATCCCACTAAAACAAGGATTAAGACGCTTATCTGGGTACATGGCGGATTGATATTTTTTGGGGGAAATGTCAAAATTATTCCACCCTTTTTTGTGGAATGTAGTTTTTGCATTTAAAAATTAGGAATGAAAAAATAAAGAATATTGCCCGGCAGCCACTTTTTGTCTTTAATTCATTTATTCATATAAAGTTTCGATTTTACGCCAAAAACGGGAGTGTGAGTCTTGATTTTACGCCAAAAATAGGACTTTGAGTCCTGATTTTACGCCAAAAATGGGAGTTAATCAATTTTTATTCGTATATTTGCAGTGCGAAAAATACGGTAATAATTATGGGGAAATATCGGCAAATAGTTGATAAGGTGAAAGATATAGCTGATTCTAAATTGGGCAGAATCGTGGTGATTTCGGGTGCGCGACAAGTTGGAAAGACAACTTTGGTGCGTTCGGCCATGAAAGAATACCAATATTTGTCAATAGAGGATCCGGTGGGCAGAGATGCCTATTTGGGTCTGACTGCTCAGCAATGGCACCAGCTTTATCCGCAGGCAGCGTTGGATGAGGTGCAGAAGTCTCCACGGCTCGTAGAGAGCATTAAAGCTGCATACGACAGTTATGCTGATGTGCGCTATATGTTGTTGGGATCTTCGCAGTTTTTATTGTTGGAGAAGGTGCGTGAGAGTTTGGCCGGCCGGTGCGTGATTGTTGAAATGTTTCCGCTGACCTTGCCGGAATTATTGACTCATGGGTGGAATGATGCTTGTGGGCTGAGTCGCTTTCAGCAGTTGTTGGCCAACCCCAAAGAGGGGGTGACATTCCTGCCCTCGTTTGTGCTAGACCCTAGGATGGCTGAGATACAGCAAGCGTGGGATTATCTGACCCGTTTTGGTGGCTATCCGGCCTTGGTGGATGAGCAGATGACTGACGAGGACCGGTATCTATGGCTCAACAACTATGTGCGTACCTATTTGGAGCGCGATGTGCGTGATTTGGCCAATTTTAGAAATTTGGAGCCATACGCCAAGTTGCAGCGTGCCGTGGCTGCCCAAACCGGCCAGACGTATAGTCTGGCCACGTTGAGTCGCGATGCCGGCGTGTCGGCAAAGACGGTGCAGCGCTATTTGCAGTATTTGGTTATAAGCTATCAGGCGTTGGTGCTGCCGGCATGGGATCGCAATGAAGAGAAACGGATATCGAAAGCTCCCAAAGTGCACATGATGGACTATGGTGTGCTGCAGGCAGTGTTGCAAAAACGTGGAGGCATGTCGGGATCTGAATTTGAGAGTTTTGTGGTGACGGAGATGTATAAACAGGCAAAGAATGTGTTGTCTTCGGCCAAGTTTCATCATCTGCGCACACATGATGGCCGTGAGGTAGATTTGTTGGTAGAGTTGCCGGAAGGGTATCTGGCTTTTGAAATAAAGCAAACACAGCATGTGCAACCTACTGATGCCCGACATCTGCGCGGTTTGGAGGAATTCTTAGATAGGCCATTGCTTCATTCGTATGTGGTGTCTAATGATCCTCGTTCGAGAGAGTTGCATCCGGGTGTCACTGCGGTGGCTGCGGCGGCATTGCTTTCATGAAAAATGGCGGCGGGACCTGTTCTCACTGTAGCCCACCCAGTAGCAATTCACCAATCATAGTTCACTGTTCACCAATATCACGCCGCATGCAGCGGGCAAGGTGATGGCTGTTGTCTTGTGCTAGTTTGCGGCCCAGTTCCTCGCCACGTAGGGATACCCGGGATACGTCGGGCAACGTGTTGTGGTCGAAGAGGTAATAGGGGTATTTCTGGTAACGACACTCATGGCCAACTATCTTGCTTGTAAATACTCTGAAGTTACAGATTGTTTGGCTTTGAGGATGTCTCGAGGATGGCCGCAGAAAAGGAGTTGGCCGCCGGATTCGCCGCCGCCGGGGCCCAGTTCGACAAGGTAGTCGGCCTGTTTCATCACGTCGAGGCTGTGCTCAATGAGAATGAGGGTGTTGCCGGCATCGACCATTTCATTGAAAAGCAGCAGCAGTCGGCGCACATCGTCGAGGTGGAGGCCGTCGGTAGGCTCGTCGATGATATAGGTGTGGCCAGAGGATAGGCGGGCGCTCCCGTCGGCAACCCGGATGGCGGTGCGGTACAGGTGGTCGGCCAGCTTTACCCGCTGCAATTCGCCGCCGCTGAGGGTGCTCATAGTCTGGTTGAGATGCAGATAGCCGAGACCTACTTTTTCCAGCATGCGCAGCTGGGCAAGGAAGGGCTGCCCTTGGAAGAATCGGATGGCTTGTTCCATGGTAAGATCCATCACCTCGGCAATGGTGCAGCCGCGAAAGCGGTAGGCCAGGGCCTGGGGGTTGTAGCGGCTGCCGTGGCATTGGTCGCATAGGGTTTCGATACTTTCCATAAATGCCATATCGCTGACAATGATACCTTTGCCGTTGCAGGCAGGGCAGGCTCCTTGGCTGTTGAACGAGAACTGCTGTATGCTGGGGCGAATGCTCTTGTATTGCGGATTGTGGCATACGCCCTCCTTGGAAAAGAGTTTGCGGATGGTGTCGGCAATGTCGAGATAGGTGGCAGGGGTGCTGCGGAGATTGATGCCGATGTCCTTTTGGCCGATAAAGATGGTATCGTTGGAGCTGTGCTGCATGAAATGCTCCATGAGCGAGCTTTTGCCTGAGCCGGCAACGCCGGCCACAACGGTCATCACCCCTTGCGGAATCTTGAAAGACAGGTCCTTCAAATTGTGCAGGCGGGCGTGCTCGACGGCCAGCCATCCGGTGGGCTTGCGCGGATTTGCCTTCAGCGATGTGCTGTCGCGCAGCATGCGCCCGGTGGTGGTGTCGGCTTGGCAGAGGCCTTTGAAAGAACCTTGATAGACAATGGTGCCGCCATGCTCGCCAGCGCCGGGTCCCATATCCACAATATGGTCGGCCATGGCGATAATCTCGCGATGGTGTTCGACAATTAGGATGGTGTTGCCGTGGTCGCGCAGGTGGAGCAGCGACTTCTTCAGGCGGCTGATATCTTTGGGGTGGAGCCCCACGCTGGGCTCATCAAGGACGTAAGCCATGTCGGTAAGGGCAGAGTTGATGTACTTGGCTATCTTGATGCGCTGGGCTTCGCCGCCGCTGAGGGTGCCTGTGCCGCGGCTCAGCGATAGGTAGCCGAGGCCGATATCGCATAGCGCTTGGAGGCGTTTGCCAATCTCGTCCTGAAGGTCGACTGCCAATGGGTGCGAGATGGATTGAACAAACAGCAAAGCCTGGCTGATGGGCATATCCACCACGTCGGCCAGATTCTTGCCATTGATTTTGCAGCTGCGCACACGCTCGTTGAGGCGGGTGCCGTGGCACTCGGGGCAGACGGTGGTGCACACCATGGTGTCGAGCACCTTCTGTTGGCGTTTGCCCTCCTTGGTGGTGATGATGCTGCGGTACATGCGGGGGTAGAGCCCCTCGAACTTGGCCGACTTGGGCCAGTTGCTGGGGGGATTCTTGAGTTTGATTTGCGGGGAGTAGAGGAGGAGCTGCATCTCCTCATCGCTATAGTCGCGAATCTTCTTGTTGAGGTCGAAGAGTCCGCTGTAGGCATAGCGCTTCCATCGCCATGCGCCCGTGGTGAAGGTGGGGAAATGGATCACATCCTCATCGTTGAGGCATTTGTCGAAGTCCACAAGCTTGTGGATATCGAGGTCGGTGACCTCGCCCAAGCCATCGCAACGAGGGCAGCTGCCCGAAGGGTGGTTGAACGAAAACGAGTCGCTGTACCCTACGAATGGGGAGCCGCAGCGCGAAAACAGCAGTCGCAGCAATGGCAGGATATCGGTGTAGGTGCCTACGGTGGAGCGACTGTTGCTGGCGGGTTTCTTTTGGTCGATAACGATGGTGACGGGAAGGTGGCGAATCTGCTCCACCTTGGGCCGGCCGTACTTGGGCAGATACTGCTGGACGAAGCTGGGGAAAGTCTCGTTAAGCTCGCGCCTGCTTTCGGCAGCGATGGTATCGAGGCAGAGCGAACTCTTGCCGGATCCAGAAACTCCTGTAAAAACGGTGATTTTGCCTTTGGGAATCTCTAAAGAGACCTGTTTCAGGTTGTTTTCGGTGGCTCCTACTATCAGTATATTATCCATAGTACAAGTGTTGTAATCATTGATTTGCGCCATTGTTGGCACCATGGGCCAAAAGGGGCGATTGGATGTGCAAAGATACATATTTTTTCGCAAATAGTGCATGGAATAGCATTGCCGACCGTATTTGCAAATGTAGGGAAAGCTGCCCCCTGGCACAATAGGGAATGCTTTTTTGACAATGGATGAAATATTTGTGGCCGAATTACGTTTAATAACAAACAAAAAATGTCAAACTAGAAAAACGTTTCAGATGAACAAGTATATGCAGATGGCTATTGAAGAAGCCCGTGAAGGAATAAGCCAAGGGCATGGCGGCCCTTTCGGCTCGGTGATTGTGAAGGATGGAAAGGTGGTAGGACGAGGACATAACAGGGTGTTGAAAAACAACGACCCCACCTGCCATGGAGAAATGGAAGCCATACGCGATGCCAGCGCCCGGCTGGGTACCTACGACTTGTCGGGATGCGACTTATACACCACGGGAGAACCCTGCCAAATGTGTTTGTGCGCCACCCTGTGGGCCAACATCAGCAAGGTGTATTATGGCTGTACGATAGCCGACAACGGCCGGATTGGCTTCAGGGACGACAAGTTTGACGGCCTTTTTGCCGGACGGGATAAATTGGGCGATTACCTTACCGAACTAGACCGCGCGGAGTGCTTGCAGCTGTTCGATGAGTACTTGAACATGCAACACAAAATATACTAAATGTTGGCGGAATTAATTCAAGGTAACATCTAAAAATTGATTTCTAATGATTTTAAGGCTTATTTTGAGCAGATTGCTGTGCAGAGCTGAAGGCCAGCGACCATCGTGGAGCTAACGAAGGA
>JAKSMO010000079.1 GCA_024400545.1 Bacteroidales bacterium
GCATCCTTGGTGAACTGGCCGAGGATGTAGAGGTTGCCGTCGCTGTCGGTGACGGAGCCCTTGATTAAACATCCAGATTGATTAGAACTGTATCCCTTGGCCCAGTCGAAATGGCCTTGGGCGTGGAGGGCTGGGGAGAACATCGTGGCTGCGAGTAGCAGCAGGAATGATAAGATTTGTTTCATGATAGTCAGTTTATTGATATGAAAAATCACTAGTGTTTCATTTAATTTAAACATACGACATACATTGTATTTTATTTTATATCAACATTAATCAGGAATAATGGAGGTAAATGGATTTAATTTTGCCTGCGGCGCTACACGAATGCCCATAAATTAACCATGAATTTTTTCATAAATTCTTTCTTGCTGTGTGTTAGTATAATAATTTATGAATTAATTTGTGGGTAATTCGTGGAAATTCTTGTTTAACAGAAAAAACATCTTTACGGGTCATTAGTGATGAACGTTGATTGTCGTAAATTCATTTTTAGTTTCCGAAGACTTCGCTTTGCTTGAGGAGTCTTACGGTGTGGCGGTGGCCGTCTTGGGTCACGAGGGTGAGGAGGTAGGCGGCTTGGGGGCACTGTCGTTCTCCAGATTCTGTTCCAATGCTAATAAACCCAATGTCATGCCCATTTGTGTCCCAAATATAGACACCATTACTAAACATGTTAGACCTGACACTTGCCGTATCCGCTCCTGCAAATACGCTGTTCTTGTACTGAATCGGCAAAAATACCCTGTTCTTTCCATGACAAATCTGACTTTTTATTCCTATTATCATACGTTTAATTTTTAGAAGTTGCCTATATATTCAATTATTTTGCGGATATAAAACACTTTTCTGTCTCTGCTATATATAGAGTCGATAGGTGCTATTTAGATACCCCTCCGCCCCAACATTTAACATTTTTTATTATAACCGTCCAAAACAAATTATGGGAAACAAAACGAATATCGCTTTGCTTAACGTGAATTTACGCACATACGACAAACCATCCTCCTATTTAAAGCACCCTCAAGGCCCCTCACAACAGCGGGATTGCCTTCCTATTTTTGCCGATTCTTTCACTTGAGTTTGCCTAACGTTTGCCTAAACTTTTAGGCAAACGTTAGGCAAACTATCGGCAAACTGATGTAAAACGAAGGTAGTGACGGCCTTGCAAAGGGTTAAGCAATGCAATTGACAGCTTCAGCAAGAAAACAGACGTAATGGACAAATAGGGCAAGATTCCTTACAGGCGAAGGAAAAGAAAGATTTTTTTTGCTATATGGAAAAAAGTTTGTAATTTTGCAGCCGATTTGGTCGCCACGAAGGCGTCAAAAGGGAATGCCGTGAAAGTCGGCAACAGTCCCGCTGCTGTAAGTTTCGTTAACGGAACTCGACCAGAGAAGCCACTTTGTTGCGTCATAGCAACATGGGAAGGCACGAGGGCCGCGAAACAAGTCAGAAGACCTGCCAAACCACTAATGAAACGCCCTCGAGGAAAGGGAGTAATTATCATGAAAACGAGAAGACTGATTGTCCTTTATGTGCTTTGTTGCTTGTTGCATCCTCTGAAAGGGGTTGCGCAAGACACCTCACGCACGGCTGTCACCCTACCGGAAGTGACCATCTCCAACCCCAACCACCAACCCGAAAAGCTACATGTACAGACCCCTACGCAGGTGGTTTCAGCCGACGAACTCAAGCAACTGGGTGGTATGCTGCTCAGCGATGCCGCTCGCCGCATGGCGGGCATAACATTAAAAGACTATGGTGGGGTCGGTGGCATCAAGACCGTGTCGGCCAGAGGATTGGGAAGCCAGTTTAGCACCCTCTGCATCGACGGCATCGCCGTCAACGACTGCCAGAACGGGCAAGTGGATTTAGGACGCTACCTCTTGGGCAACAGCAGCTATGTCACCTTTGCCAGCGGCCAATCAGACAACCTGTTGCAGTCAGCCCGAGCCGTATCCTCCGGCAGTGTCATCAACATGGAAACCGCTGTCCCTCAATTCGGCAGCCGTCCCAACAATATCTCATTCGGCATTGATGGAGGTTCCTTCGGATACCTCTCTCCCACCCTCTCTTTCGATCAAAGAATTGGGGAAAAAGCCATCCTTTCCATTTGGAGCAACTACACGCAGTCCGACGGTGATTATCCCTTCACCCTATACTACACCCGCAACCATGACGACAGCAGCTCGATAGAACGCCGACAGAACTCTCAGATGCGCATCGGCACCGCCGACCTCAACTTTTTCTACCCTATCGACCGCCACCAGCACCTGCACCTCAAGGCCCACTATATGCAAGGGCTGCACTATCTGCCCGGCCCGGTACTCTTGTACACCAGCAAGGCATCAGAGCACACAGCAGAACGGCTGTTCTTCGCCCAAGCACGCTACCAGAAAACGGGGACAAAACTAAGCATCCAGCTATTAGGCAAATTTCAAGCAGGCACGGACATCTACGAGGACACCGCAGCCCGCACCTCCACCCACCTCATCCACAACGAATACCAGCAACAGGAAGGGTATCTGTCCCAGGCCTTCCAATACCATTTTGGCGAACAAACCAAGAAAGGGCTGACCGTGGCCTTTTCCATAGACGAAGCAGTCAGCCAATTGCACAGCAACCTAAACAAGCACAACGACGTGGAACGGCTATCTGCCCAGAGCGTTCTCTCCGCCCAATACAGTCTGCCTTTCGGCGAAAAAAACGAGGAAGGGCTACGCATCAACGCCCATCTGTCTGCCACTTGGATTCAAGACCAAGAGGCGGAAACCAGTGCCACCGACTACCACCGCCTGTCGCCCTACGCTGGAATTTCCTACAGCCGCAAAAACTTCACCCTCCGCTACTTCTTCAAAGAGAACTATCGGGTGCCGAATTTCAACGAGCTATACTACTACACCATCAGCCATAACCTACGCCCCGAAAAAGCCCTCCAACAGAATATCGGCGGCAGCTACCACCAATATTGTCCCCTATCCAAAGGCATTCTGCTCGACAACACGCTGTCCATCGACGGATATTACAATCGTGTAAGCGACAAGATTATTGCCATTCCAACACAAAACATGTTCCTTTGGTCTATGAGCAACGTGGGAAAAGTGGAAATATGCGGAATAGACATTACTTCCACCCATCTGCTCAACAACGGGGCTCACCACATCGGGGACACCACCAGCCGACACCCTTTCTCGCTCAATCTGTCACTCGGCTACTCGTTCCAATATGCCGTTGACCGCACCGACCCAAGCAGCAAGACCTACGGGCATCAGATACCCTATACTCCCCGTCACAGCGGCAACATCGCCCTCACCGCCAACACCCAATGGGTGGATGTAGGCTACACCGTCACACTGGTAGGAAAACGCTACTGCATGAACCAGAACAACGCCGCCAACAAGGTGGACGGCTATGTGGACCAAGGCATCACCTTTAGTCGCAGGTGCTGGCTAAAGCACGGATTTCTAAACCTGAAATTCCAAGTACTCAACATCTTCGACGTGCAGTATGAAGTGGTACGCAACTATCCCATGATGGGACGCAACTATCGCTTTGGAATCGGGTTCGAGTACTAATAAAAGACCGTCCGGCACACCCCTTCCGCCTTCATTTTGCAAACATTCAAAAAAACATATTATCATGAAAAGAAGCACACTTATCACCCTCTGCACCGTCCTGCTCATGGCCAGTTGCGAGAAAGACCCCGAAAACAACAACACATCCCCCAGCAACGGCACCTACGCCTATGTCCTCAACGAGGGCGTATGGGGTTACAACAATGCCGAAATCAGCCGTATTAACATCACTGACGGAGCCATCGAAACCGACTGGTTTTCACAAGCCAACGGCCGTGGACTCGGCGATGTGGCACAAGACCTCATCCACTATGGCAACAAGCTCTACGCCACTGTGTATATGTCCAACACCATAGAAGTCGTGGACCCCGCTACAGGGAAAAGCATCAAACAGATAGACATGGGAAACCGAGGACCCCGCTACATGGCAAGCTACAACGGAAAAGTATATGTCACCTGCTACGACAAAAGCGTAGTACGCATTGACACCACAACCCTCACCATCGAAGCCACCTGTCCGCTCAGCGGTATGCAGCCCGAACAGCTCTGTGCCGATGAGGGGAAACTCTATGTCTGCAACAGCTGGCAGCGCGACAATGGTGGCAATTCCATTTACGACAGCACCCTGTCGGTAGTAGATATAGCCACCTTTACAGAAATCGCCAAACTCACACTCAGGACAGAAGACGGCACCCTTGCCGTCAACCCAGGCAAAATCAAAGCCAACGACCAGCACCAGATGATTGTGAGCTGTGCCGGCGACTATGACGCACACCCTGCCGTCACCATCCGCTTCAACCCCTATGCAAATACCCCTTTTCAGAAAAACGACATCGCCGTCACCAACTTTGACCTCTACCACAACGACCTCTATGCCTACGCCACCACCTACGATGCCGAATGGAATCCCTCCATACAGATTTTCCACAACAGCACCCCCATTCTGCAAACTTATAGCCACATACTCAGCAATGCCTACAGCATCAACATCAACCCCGCCAACGGTGACATATATATCTGCAACAGCCCCTATGGTGCCAACGGTGACATCTACTGTTTCTCAAATGGCGAGACCAAACTAAGGTGGCAGGTGGAAGCCGGAATTTACCCTTCAAAAGTGATATTTTAAATTACTTTCTTTATAATTAAAAAAAAAGTTGTATTTTTGCATATTCAAACACTGCCATAACGCAGCGTTTGAATATGCAATTTACACTTATACCGAAAACAATAATAAATTATAAATGAAAAAGATAATTCTCACCCTGACTCTGGCTTTATTTGCGATAACAGCCAACGCCCAGCTCATTATCAGTGCCAATATCGGAGGCGGTACGACCTCTGGTGACATGAGCACGAATTACAAAGTCGTCCAAGGCTCCCCAGCCGAAGGCTCATCAGCCGACTACACCGTACCCGTTCCTTTGGACAAGACAACCTCTCTCGTTGGTGGTCTCAAGATTGGTTACAAATTCGGTCGTGCGCAAATGGGTATTGCTGGCAGCTTCTACTCCAACAGCCTCACCACAAGCGAACTGGATGTCACCTGTCTGCCCATATTGGAAAGTTCCTACTACGCCACCAAGGGCGAGATGACCGTGAAGACCCCTTCGTTCAAAGCCGGAGCCTATTTCCGCTACGACATCATTGAGGCCGGCGACGTGTCGCTGTTTGCCGAACTCAACATCTATTATGCACAGAGCATGGATCCCACTATCTCAGCACAAGCCAAATACTACTCCACCACACCCCTCGTACAATGGGAATATGGCACTGCCGCCACATTCCGTCGCCCCGACAAAACCACCACACTGGGTGTCAGCGTCACCCCTGGCATGAGCTGGCAACTAAGCAAGCACTGCGGCATTGACCTCTATTTTGACGTGCTTTCATTGGCCTACACCTCCACCACCCGCATCAAAGACGACTACACATTCATCCTCACGCCCCTGAGTGGCGATAAGTTCGAGGCCGGTATAGGTCAGACTACCACTACCACCACCCATACCACCGAATTTGGCGGCATGTTCACCGGCACGCCACTGCTGACCAACCTGAACGAACACAACTGGGTACGCGTCGGCTTCAACTTCACATTCTAACACCGCCAAGCCATGAAAAAGATACTATTAACCCTAACACTGGTTGCTGTCACCGCCATGGCCAACGCCCAGTTTGTGGTCAGCGCACAACTGGGGGGGATGTTTGCCAACGGAAACACCAACGAGCAGATTCTGACCATTGACACCCTCGGCTTACCACAGTCCAACATCACCGACACACCTTTTGCCAAAGAGCTTGTCACCACTGGCGGTGTCAAATTCGGCTACCAGTTCGGCAAATTGCAGGTAGGCCTGTGTGCCAGTTTCTCTTGGTTCCACAGCAAGGACACCCTCACCCCTGCCACGTATTGCGACAGGAACACCAACCCCGACAATATCCACATGACCAACCCCAATCTCCCATACGAGAATTTTGACGGTTGGTTTACCGAGCAGCATACCAGCTTCACCATTGCCCCTTACCTCCACTACGAGATTATCCAATTGGGCGACGTGGCCTTCTTCGCCGAGCTGACAGGCTATTTTTCCAAATCCAACAATCCCAAGCGTCAGGACTACATGGACTGGTACTATCGCGAAATGCACAACACGGTTGATACCACCTACACCATACAGCACTATGCCACCGCCATCGGTGCCAAGATCACACCGGGTCTCAGCTGGCAGCTCTCGCCCCACTGCTATGTGGATCTCTACCTTGATGTGTTGGCCTTCACCTTTGAGAAGACCTATGAACAGGAAATTACCATTGTAGATGACTACGACCTAATTGCCGTGCCTCACGTTCTCAGCCGCCGAACCGTCGTCACCACCGAGACCAATGGCTCCAATATGGGCTTTAATGTCGCAGGCTCACCCATGCTCAGCAGTCGCAACTGGGTCCGCATGGGCATCAACTACACATTCTAAAGCATTATAACCATAAGTACCATACAGCGGCCAACAGAATCCTTGTTGACCGCTGTTTCTCTTCCCTAAAGCCTGTCCCAACGATGAACTATCTATCCCACTACTCTTCACCATTAGGTTCCATCACCATCACAAGTGATGGCAGAACGGTCACAGGACTTTGGTTCGACGGCCAACGGCATTTCCCCACCCTGTCCGAATCAGAATACAGCAAAGCCGACCTGCCTATCTTTCAACAGACCCATCGTTGGCTCGACCACTATTTTCGTGGGGGAAAAGACGAAGCTCTGCCACCTCTCAACCCCCACCTAACCCCATTCCAACAAATTGTATCCGACATCCTCCTAACCATTCCGTATGGACACACCACCACATATAGCAACATCGCTCAGTTGGCTGCCACCCGCATGGGCCGTGGACACCTCTCCGCTCAAGCTGTTGGCAGTGCTGTCGGATACAACCCCATATCCATTCTCATACCCTGCCACCGGGTTATCGGTGCCAATGGCAGCATCACTGGCTATGCCGGAGGAATTGACCGCAAGCGGTGGCTGCTCAACTTGGAGAACCCACAACTTTTTCAGACCACACTATAAAAATCACATAACCATGAACGAAGTAATCCAAACCATCATGCGGCGGCGCAGCTGCCGTACTTTCAACCCAGACAGAATGCCATCCGACGACCTCATCCAACAGATAGCCGAGGCCGGCACCTGGGCACCCACCAGCCGGGGCTGCCAAAACCCCATCATTATCGCCGTCACCAACCGTCAGCTTCGTGACAAAATATCAGCCATGAATGCCCACATCATGGGCAGTGAAGGCGACCCATTCTATGGGGCTCCATGTATGCTCATCGTGCTGGTCAAGAAGTCAGAAAACGCCCTCTACGACGGCCCTATCGTCATGCAGACCATGATGCTTGCCGCCGACTCTCTCGGACTCAACACCTGTTGGATTCATCGTGCCAAAGAAGAGTTTGAAAGTGAGGAAGGCAAGAAAATCTTGAGCGACCTCAGCATTGAAGGCGAATACATCGGCATCGGACACCTCGCCCTCGGCTACACCACCCAGCCAATTCCCGCCCCCAAGCCTCGCAAAGCCGACTACATTCATTGGGCCAAATAAGGCATACCAGCCAAGACATTCAATAAGGATGCCCTCCACCGACACCTGTCGGAGGAGGGCATTTTGTTATTGTCAACAGACTCAAGGCACACGGTGAAACTCCCATGTATCGGTGTGACCATTGGGATAAGTGTAGCTCCACACGAGCCGTTGCTTGGTGATGTCAGCAAGATGGAAACGAGTCTCACGACCGATAGTGCTGCGGACGCTCTCGATAGTACGACGGGCAAAATTGTCAGCCCACACAACATCATCCGTCCGCACCGTTTCCACTTCCATATTGAACGACTTCTCTATACCTGAAAAATAGAACCCGTCGCCTACCACATGCCAACAGCTGGGGCTATTATATTTGAATACAATAACCGCCGTGCTTTTGTCCGGACGTGTGACCGTATAGACCTGCAAAGCCATGTCAAGGGCAGTGCCTTCCGCATAAAAGTCCATGGTGCCGACCTCATGTACCGACACATGGCCGTCAGGCGTGTCATATTCCCACCCATGCTCATACGAATAATGGCCCGGTACCAGTCGTTCCGCCATATTGCGAGTACCGCCACAAGCCGAAAACAATAGTATCGCCCAAAATGTGAGAGAAAGAGCAACAATTCGTTTCATCGGGTCTATCGAGCTTTTGAGAAACAACTGGTCTTACATAGATAATACGGCGTAGAGAACAGCACCTGATCAGACCTGTCGGGCGTGACAAACAGATTAGACACAGCCATATCTGCTTTATCGGAAGAGAGAATATCAATGACCTCGTCAAAACGATAGCCACTAAAATGCACCGGACGACCCACGAACAGGCTGAACCGCATCACCAATTCCACCTCCAAACCCGTCCACACATTCTCTTGATAAAAACTGAACGGGGGATTGTCGGCAAGTGTAGCCACCTCTATCGGATGACCTTTAAGTTCGGCCAGCTCAGGCATATCAGGAATCCTGACCGTGTCAACTCGGTGGCTGCACCAACGCTCAAACATCTCTTCAAGAGTGCCATCTGACTTAATCTGTACCAAGAACTCGTTGAAACTGCGTTGCAACTTCTCATCCCCCAGGTTGAAGGCAGCAGCCACATCAAAGCCGCCCGGCAGATTGAAGTCGATGGCAAGACCACACTTTCCCATATCCACCGTCATCAGCACCACCGTATCAGTGATACCGCAATCGGCGGAATCGTTTTTGATGGCAGCAATAATCTCACTGGGCGAGGCACAACGTATCAGCTTAATGTTAGAGAAATTATTGGTGTCACTTAGTAGCACATCACTCGTACTACCCGAAATCACAGCTACTGCATGGCCCTCCAAATCCTGCAAGCTGGTATAACCAGCAACCGTAGCAGGCTCCTCTGGAGCATTATTGCAAGAAACCATCACGAAACCCATAGCCAAAATCAGCAGTGGGATGAATTGCTTTTTCAAGCGTAAACACTTATAAAACATATCAATGCCTATTATTTATTGTTCTGATTGAATAAGCAAAGATACGAAGATTTCCTGACAAATATTGAAAGATTTTCAGATTTCACCTCCCCACTATTCCAGCAATTTGAATCGGACACGCCAAGTACCCTCCTCAAAGCTATGGCTGATAATCTTAAAGGGGGCAATCTCGGAGGTGTTCTGCACGTGGGTTCCTACACAGGCACAGACATCATAGTCACCGATGCGGACGAGACGGAGGGTCTCGCTGGCATCCTCAGGCAGTTTGGAGAGATCCACCTCGGGCGGGACATGATCCCGATCGACAAACTCGATGGTCACATCAAGATGGCGGCCTATTACCTCGTTGACGCGAGCCTCAATCTCCATCACTTGTGCCTCGGTAGGTGCTGTGGCGAGCTGGTAGTCACACTTGCTTTTCTTCTTTTCAATGTGGGCATTGCGCGACCGCGGGCAGCCAAACATCTTGACCATCGTGGCATTCAAAATATGCTCCGCCGTATGCATCGGCGGGTACTCCTGTTTGTTGTGAGCGTTTAATGTGATTTCTTGTTCCATTATAATTTATTATCAATATTACAATCTTGACAACATAAAAATGTCAGTAATTATTTTATTTCTATTCTATTGTCTTTCTATTCATAATTGCAGAAACCCATTGGCGACCTTGGTTCCATACTGTACGAGAAACGACTCCTACAAAAACCAAATAGCACCCCCAAACGATTGTAACATTTATCTTGATCCACGAAATAGGGGTATCTATGAAAGTAAGAAGCAAATTGAACTTTGATACAGCGAACACGAGGGTAGATTGCACCTCCCACCCCATTCCATCTACGTCATTATAGAGTAGAAGTGCTCCAATGAGCGCGTGAACAATGCCAAAGATAACCTCACCCCATTTTTTGAAAAAATGAATAAAGAGCAGCATTAGTGATGCCACGATAAGAATCAAAAGGAAAGAATCAAAAGTGAGATGACTATATACAAAATGAGGATATTGTGTAACAAATAGCAATCCTATGGCGTGGCATATCCAGTTGAGAATGAGGAATACCATAGATAACACAAGCAACTTTTTCACAAATTCTTTCATCGAGACAATCTTCTATCAAAAAATAAAGGTGGGTTCTATAAATTCATTTTTTGACCTAAAGATGGCATAGAACCCTTTATTCCTCCTTTTAGGTTATTTAACTTCTTTTACAGCCTCATTTATCAAATAGGTTTCGAGGAGTGATTTCGGTTGCAAAGTTACACTTTTTTCTTTATATAGGCATCATTTTGTCTGTATTTTTGATAGGGGGTAAATTCCTGGTCGAACATGCCTGCTTCGAATGTATTTTTGTATGCCATATCAAAATTCTTCAGTTATTTTGCAAAGATATGAAAAAATATCAATATAACAAAATGATTAACAGTTTTTTTAATTTATAGAACTCCCCTATAGTATAAGTAAAACTAAGTTTATCATGAGTAAAGGTAGCGCACTTGCGTACTTTCTATACAAGTTGTTCAAAACAGACCCGAACATTGTTCTCTGGTTAATAGCGACAGCTATTGAAACAGCAATAATTTCTGCTATTGTTTGCGGTCTTGCCTATTTGTTTAAGGACAAAGACTTTGACGACACTTTCGGACCTACATTTATTGTTGTTGGGATTATCGAGATATTAATAACTATCTTGGGACTTTTCTAACCCTGTTGAATTGAAACCGGAGGGGCTTTTCTAGAAAAAGGCCGACTATCTAAGTAATAGTCGGCCTTTTGAATTCAATAGTTCAGACCAAAGGCCCAGAGGGGAACGATGTTGGCGTGGCCAAACTCTATGTCGTCTTTGGCGATGATGCCGTTTGGTAGGTCGGCAATCTGACGCTGGCCTTTGTTTCGGCCTCCCACCTCAAAGGTGT
>JAKSMO010000008.1 GCA_024400545.1 Bacteroidales bacterium
AGACTTCGGCCAAGGTGCTCAATAGCATCGATGCCAACAGCACCAACCCCATCCCGGTCATCTATCAGAGCGGCTACCTTACCATCAAGGGCTATGACGAAGAGTTTGGCACCTACCAGTTGGGATTCCCCAACCAAGAGGTGGAGTCGGGTTTCGTGGATTACCTGATGTCGTACTATACCCCGCTGCAAGACACAGAGACGGCCTTCAACATCCAGTGTTTTGTGCAAGATGTCCGAGCCGGCCGCACCGAGCAGTTCTTGGAGCGCTTGCGCAGCCTCTTTGCCGACACGCCATACGAATTGATAAAAGACTTGGAGAATCATTATCAAAATGTAGTATGGATAGTGGCCAAGCTGATGGGTTTTTACGTGCAGGCCGAGTACCGCACCAGTCGCGGTCGCATCGACCTGGTGCTGAAAGCGCCAAAGTTCTGCTATGTGATGGAGTTCAAACTAGACGGCACAGCCGAGGAGGCTTTGGCACAGATCAATGACCGCAATTATACTCTTCCATTTGAGCTTGATGGCCAGCAGATAGTGCGCGTAGGCCTCAATTTCTCCAAAGAGCACCGCAATATTGAGCGGTATGTAGTGGAATAGTTATAAATTCACGCATCACAATATTCTGGAATTTGGATTATCCGAGTACAAATATTTCTATTTTTCGCACCCTACAGTTCAACAATTTTACGAACTATCTAAAACATTAAAATCAACGTGATAGTCAGCACTTAGCAACAACGGATTATTCATAACCGAGAATGCCTGGGTGCTGAAAAATCTGTCATATCGGATTTTTTTCGTATCTTTGCACGTTTTTATATATCATTACGATGCAAAATATCAGAAATATCGCCATCATTGCACACGTTGACCATGGTAAGACCACCTTGGTTGACCGTATGTTGCACCAGGCACAGCTTTTCCGCGAGAATCAGGAGACCGGCGACCTCATCCTTGACAACAACGATTTGGAACGCGAACGCGGTATCACCATTCTTTCTAAGAACGTCTCCATCCGTTACAAAGACACCAAAATCAACATCATCGACACTCCTGGCCACAGCGATTTCGGCGGCGAGGTGGAGCGCGTGCTGAATATGGCCGACGGCGTTCTGCTGGTGGTGGACGCCTTTGAAGGTCCTATGCCCCAGACCCGTTTTGTGCTGCAGAAAGCCATTGAATTGGGACTGAAACCCATTGTGGTTATCAACAAAGTAGATAAACCCAACTGCGACCCCGAGCTGACTCAGGAGGCCGTTTTTGACCTAATGTTCAACCTGGGTGCCAGCAACGAGCAGCTGGACTTCCCCACCTGCTACGGCTCGGCCAAACAGGGTTGGATGGGTGCCGATTGGAACACCCCTACTGAGGATATTTCTTATCTGATGGACCTCATCATTGAGCACATCCCCGCACCCCGCGTGCCGGAAGGCAACACGCAGATGATGCTGTCGAGCCTTGACTACAGTTCCTATCTGGGACGTATTGCCGTGGGCAGACTGAACCGTGGCACCTTGCAGGCTGGCCAGCCCATCATTCTCGTAAAACGCGATCAAAGTCAGATTCAGAGCAAAGTAAAGGAACTCTACACTTTCGAGGGCCTCGGCAAAGAGCGCACGAAGAATGCTGTGGAGGCTGGCGAGATTTGCGCCGTGCTGTTGGAACTTGACAAGAACGTGATGTTCGAGATTGGCGACACCATCTGCGACGTGGAGAATCCCGAGCCCCTGCCCCCCATCAAGGTTGACGAACCTACGATGAGCATGCTCTTCACCATCAACAACTCTCCTTTCTTCGGCAAAGAGGGTAAGTTTGTGACCAGCCGCCACTTGCGCGACCGTCTTTTCAAAGAGCTTGAAAAGAACCTGGCCATGCGCATTGAAGAGACCAACTCGCCCGACTCACTGTTGGTATATGGTCGTGGCATCCTCCACCTCTCCATTCTGATTGAGACCATGCGTCGCGAGGGTTATGAACTGCAGGTAGGACAACCCAAGGTCATCATCAAAGAGATTGACGGCCAGAAATGCGAGCCTATCGAGCAACTTACCGTATTGGTGCCTGAAGAGTTCTCCAGCAAGGTAATTGACGTGGTGACCCGCCGCAAAGGCGAAATTGGAACCATCGAGACCAAGGGCGACCGTGTTCAGCTGGAGTTCCAAATTCCCTCGCGCGGTATCATCGGCCTGCGAAACACCTTGCTCACTGCCACCAACGGCGAGGCTATCATTGCCCACCGTTTCAGCGGTTTTGAGCCTTGGAAGGGCGATTTTGACGACCATAAGATGGGTGCCCTTATTGCCAAAGAGACCGGCGAGGCCACCGCATATAGTATCAGCAAACTGCAAGATCGCGGCCCCTTCTTTATTGAGCCCGGCGAGCATGTTTATAGCGGCGAAGTAATCGGAGAGAGCCTGCGTCCTGGCAACGACATTGTGATCAACGTTGTTACGGCCAAGAACCTGACCAACATGCGTAGCAAAAGTGCCGACGACAAGAGCACTACTGCACCTCCAATCAAATTCTCTTTGGAGGAAGCCATGGAGTATATCCGCGACGATGAGTATCTGGAAATTACTCCTACCAACCTGCGCATCCGCAAGATTATCCTTGACGAAACCGAACGCAAACGTGCCCGTATCGCCATGGGCAGAGAGGTTGAGGACTAATCGTTTTCCCGATAAAAGCAAAGATGGGCGTTGCCTGTGGCAACGCCCATCTTATTTATTTTCAGCAAGGTGACTATCGGTTGTTGTAATACTCCACAGCGTCGGCAACCAAGAAAATACTACCCGTAACAAGCACAAAATCGCGCTCGGGATCGGCAGCCTGGCGGGCAGCCTCAATAGCTTCGCCCACATGACGGAACGACGCACCTGCCATACCAAGACCATTGGCAGCAGTGGCAAGATCGGCCACAGGCAGACCCCTAGGAACGGAAGGCTGCGTATAGTAGTAAGTGGTACGCTCATGGGGCATCATTCGGAGGATTTTGCTAAAATCCTTATCGTTGACACATCCGTAAATAAGATGGAGATGAGCATACGGAATTTCTTTCAATTTGGAGAGCATGGCCTCTACGCCATCGGCATTATGCGCCGTTTCGCAGATAGTGAGGGGATGAAGATCCATTTGCTCCCAACGGCCATGCAGGCCAGTAGCCGACACAATGGAGGCAATGCCATTGCGCACATGATCCAGCGTAATGTTATAGCCCACAGTGGGCAGCAATTCTAACGCCTGGAAAAGGGTGGCGAGGTTATGGAGCTGATAATGGCCGGACAAAGGACACGAAAACTCACACTCCTGCAAAGCAAAATGCTGCGACTGCCCTTGAACGGAGAAATTAAGCTGCGACTGATATTGCGCCATTGTTAGGCATGACCCCTCCTGGGTGGAGTGCACAGCAAAATGGTCGTCGGCAAAATAGATGTCGGCACCCAACTCATTGGCGCGAGACTGAAACACCGGGCGCGTTTCGGGATGCGTTTCGCCAATCACCACTGGGATTCCTGACTTGATGATGCCGGCCTTTTCGGCAGCAATCTTAGGCAGCGTATCGCCCAGAAACTGCGTGTGGTCGAAACCAATATTTGTAATGATGCTAAGGTCGGGGACAATGACATTGGTGCTATCCAGTCGTCCACCCATACCCACTTCAACCACAGCCACATCCACCTGTTGCTGGGCAAAATAGTCGAAAGCCAATCCCACAGTCATCTCAAAGAAAGAGAGCTGCAGCCCTTCCATAAACTGGCGATGCTGTTCCACAAAACGGGTCACCTCTTCCAGCGGAATCATCTGGCCATTGATGCGGATACGCTCACGAAAATCAACCAGATGGGGCGAAGTATAAAGACCCACCTTATAGCCAGCCTGCATAAGCACCGAGCACAAAAGGTGCGACACCGAGCCTTTGCCATTGGTGCCGGCCACATGGATGCTGCGGAATTTGCGTTCAGGATTGCCCAAATGAGCCATCAGCTCTACCGTATTGGTGATATCGGCCTTGTAAGCCGCCTTGCCAATACGATGATACATGGGAAGGGAATTGAAAAGATAGTCGAGGGTATCGGAGTAAGTCATGTTGGTGTGATGAATTATTCGTAGTAGCGAAGGTGAATATTAATATGGAATAGTGTATGTGAGTCCGGCGAGGAAGAGGGCGCGATAGCTGGGATAATTCTGCCAATAGAAATAACGCTGGAAGCAGAGGTTGTCGGCTTTCAGGAAGAAACTGAGGGCTTTGTTGTGGCGATACTCAACTTCGAGATTCAAACCATAGCGCAAAGGCAGATAGAGCGTGCTGTCGGAACCATCGTCGGCAGCGACAGTAGCATACGGACTGCGGCCCAATGCCTGGAATTCCACATGAGCAAACACCTTGTCGTGATAATTGAATGTGGCAGAAATGCCGGCATCAAAATTAGGACGATAATAGAGAGGCAGATCCACCTGTTGGTCGCCTACCAACTGGCTGAGCTTATTCTTATAAATATAGTAATTGCCCTTTACCACCAAACGCAGGATTTCATCGTTAACAAACACAAAGTTGCCACCCACCTTGATGCGGGTAAGCGAATCGTACTGAGGCACAAAAACATTATGGAGCAAATAATTATCGTCGAGTCGGAAAGAAAGGTCGTCGTCGATGGAGCTAAATGAACCGTAAATGTTCAAATCCATCTTCTTGCTGATATTCCAACGCACACGAGCCGAAAAATCGTAATGGCTGGTGGCACGAGAAAGGCTGTTGGGTGCGATGTAGGGATTCACCTGACGGATCACATTCCAGCTATTGGCATCAATATTGCCCTCTGCTGCCAACGAAGCAACGAGCAACTGATTGAAGAACGACTTGCTGACCGTTGCGTCGGGATATACATGCACCTTGCCTGCAGGAGTGTTGAAAGCATCCACTGCCACCACAGCACCGGCATGGATCTGCAAACCGGAGAACATAAAGTCAAGATAAGGATTGGCCTTGTAGAGATTCTTAAAACTGCTCTCGGCTAGAATGGAACGCCCGGTGCTGTCGTCGCGATTAAGCAGGGCGGCATCCAGCATAGCGTTGGCACCAAAAGGCAGGTCTATGGGGTTGAAATTCTGCAGATATCCCTCGTAGGTGAGGTGAAGATAGGCCACCCCCTTGTATTTCTGAGCCAGGGTGAAACCATAATGGATATTACCATCCACATTGACATTAAACTCATTCTGGCTATAAGTGGCCCACATATCCTTCAGGCCTACATTAGCCTCGTAGCCAAGGGCATTCACATCGGTGTTGAGGGTCTTCACGCCCAGGTTGAGGCGGGCAAGATTATAGGAAGCCTTGTAGTCGGCACGACTAATAGAGTCGCGATCCAAGGCCATGACGCTAGCCAACGTGCTGTCGCTAAAGCCATAGTAGCGGTTAAAATCGTTCTGATAGCCCAAGTCGGCACTCAGCTGCAGCGAATTGGCAGTAATGTATTTGCCAAAAGCGTTGATATCGGTGAGCGAAAATGGAGCCTGACCATAATGTGTAGGCGAGGGCAGCGAGTCGCTTTTGCGGCCAATGGTGCCCCACGACGACTGGTGCTGCACACCCACGCCAAAAGTTTTGTTCTGGCTGCGCAACGAATTGAAATAAAGCTCGGCCAACGGCGACCAATAGTTGCCCATGCCCAGCTTAAGGTAGTTGTTGTACAGCTTAGTGGCGGGCTCGCCAATAATACGGGCGGCTTTGATACGCGAAGGCTCGTAGAGCGAAGTGAGACGACGCGTAGTGATATCATATGTGAACGATTTGGTGATAGTGGACACCGTGTCGGTGATAACGGGAGCCACATTCACCTTGGCGGATTCCTCCACCACAGGTTTGTACCGCGAGGTTACCACCACTCGCTCGTTATACACATTGCTGTCGTTCTGCGCACGGCAGTTGAAGCCGGCAGCGATAAGATTTACAACGGCCACAACGGCCAATATCTTGTTGTACTTCATAGACAAAAAAACTTTCTTTTATTACCCTTGCTTTAGCTAGTTGTTATTTTGCTTCAGGTTCGTTCTCAAGTTCGATTACGGGGCTGTCCTCTTCAGGCAGTTGCACGGGAGCTTCTTCTTCCAGAATCAGATTGCGTTTCTGAAGGGCCAGCTGCACCAAGTCGTCGTCATCGCTATTGTCGATAATGCTCTGCAAAGTTTGCTTGGCTTGCAGGTTGTTGCCACGAGCATGGAAGATATCGGCCCAGAGGATAAACGACTTGGCCAGCCAGTAATCGCTGGCGGGATCGGCAGTGATCGACTCAATCTCACGTTCCGAACCGTCGTAGTCGTGCTGCAGGAAACGCATTTCGGCAATACGGTAGGCTGCTTCGCCGCTGTAGTCGCCATTGGTGCTCGACTTCAACTGGCTGTAAAGGCTGTCGGCCATGGGATAGGTAGTCACATTCTCATAGTAGCAGCGAGCCATCGAGATGCGGGCCTCGTCGCGGAGCTCGTCAGTAATCTTGTTTTCGCGCAAAAGCTGGCGGGCGGCGGCTATCACACTATCGCGCATATCCAAACGTATCCAACTGCGCATATAGCCCACCTTACCGGCAATACGACTGTTGTCGTTTTCGGCATTGGCCACCAGCTGACTGTACAGGTCGATAGCCTTGGTGAAATTATTCAGGTTAAAAGCGATATTGGCAGCATTCTGCAACGAACGCTCGGTAAAGCTGTTGCGATTGGCGGCTGCCACAGCCTCATAGTGGGGCAGCGCACCCTCGATCTGTCCGTTTCGGAAAAGACAGTCGGCAGCATAGTAATGAGCCTGCAGGTGGAACAAGCCCTCGGGGAATTTTTCCAGATAACCTTCAAAACTCTTCACCGAGCTCTCGCAGTCGCCATTCATATACTGGTTTTCGGCCGACATATACAGCGTGCTGTCCTGCTCAACGGTAGAAACAGTATATTTAGTGGTACGTTTCACATACGAGAAATACTCATCCACACGATTCTGGCTCACATAAATATTCTTCACTGTGGAAAGAGCGTCGCGGGCCTCGTCGGTGCCGGAATAATTGGTAAGCAGTTGGTCGAAGATATCCAGGGCATCGTTGTTGCGATCGGTATTATAATAGATAAGGCCGATGTTGAGCAGCGCCGTCTTCACCAAAGTATTTTGCGGATAGCTATTGCGGAAATTGTTGAAATAAAGCAAGGCCATATCGTTGTTGTCGCACACCAGATAAGTGTTGCCCACCTCAAAAAGAGCCTTGGGAGCCAAAGGCGACTCCTTATAGCGTTCGAAGATCTGGTTGAGGAACGACAGTTTCTCGTGATATTTGCCCATGGCGCCATACGACAAAGCCTTCTGGTAAGTGGCGTAGTCTGCATCGGGGTCGTTCTCGGCAATCACTTTGTCGTAATATTTAATAGCCTCGGCATACTTGCTGTCGAGATAATGGCAGTCGCCCAAACGGTTGTTCACATCATTCACCTGGTGCTGGTCGATACTCTTGTCGGCCAAACGCAAAAACATCTTAAAATCGTCGGTAGCGTCGGAGATATTATTGCGTTTCATGCATATATAGCCGTGGGTGTAGAGTGCCTGGCGATAGTAAGGCGAAGTAGTGGCGTTGGTGCTCACCATAAAGCGGTCGAGAGTCTTGCCTGCGGCATCAAAATCGCCCATGCGGTAGCGCGACTCGGCATACAGGTAGTAAGCGTCGGTAGTATATTTGGGCAGGGCGTTGAGCTTGGTGGCTTTTTGGAAATACTGGGCGGCGGCCTTCATATTGCCCGTGTTAAACACCTCGATACCGCGGTTAATCACAATGCGCTGATAGGCCTGGTTCATCATTGGGCTGCGATCTTGAATTTTCTCGATCAGGGTCAGTGCGTCTTTGTAGTTGCGGGTGGTGAAATAGAGCGAGGTAAGTATTTCCTCCACCTCGGCGCGATGGGTGGTGCGCGGATATTTTAGCAGATAGTCCTCAAAGGAGCGGATCGACTCGTTGTAAGGGTTGGCGTTCAGCTCATACGACAGCTTGGCATAGTTAAACAAAGCGTCCTCCTTTATTTTGGCGTCAAAATCCATCTTCGAAGCCTGTAAGAACATGCTACGGGCCTCGTTTTTGCGACCCAACTGGATGTCCACATCGCCCAACACATACAACGCACTCTGAGCCACACTGTCGGTGCACACAATCTTCTTGGAGAGATAGAACTGGGCCGAATCGTACTGATGAAGCATATAGTGGCAGTAGCCAATCTGATAGTAGCTGTCCTGAGGGGTGCACGAAGCCACCAGAGCGGCGGTGTTGCTCTTCTTGCCCTTGCCGGCCATGGTTTGCATGGGATCGGTGCCAGAATTGTCGTCGTCGCGGTGGCGCAAGGCAGCCGAATAGTAGTCAAGGGCGTTCTTATATTCGCCTCGGTTAAAATAAACCTCTGCCACCATCTGGCGAATCTCGTTCTTTTTAAACACATCCTCTTCCAACAGCAGGGTCGGAGCCATCTGCAACAGCTCGTCGTCTTTGCCCAGATAGTAATAGATGCGGGCTATATACGAAGGCACAATCTTGGCAAACTTCTTGTCGCCTTGCAACTTCTGGAAATTGCGCAATGCCAAGTCGTATTTGCCGTCCATATACTGCATGTGGGCATAATAGTATATGGCCGCATTGGTATATTTCGACTTGCCGTTGATTTCCTGACCAAAATATTTCTTTGCTTCGGAGTAGTCCTCGTCGTTGAAATAGCAATAACCCACTTTGAAGTTAAACTCGCTGCGATGACCGTATTCCACTTCGCGGGCCTGCACCTTCTGATAGTATTTCAAAGCCTTGGCATAGTCGCCAGCAGCATAATGATAGTTGCCCAAGTAGAAATAGGCCATGTTGGCATGCTTGTTTTGCGGATAAAGGCGTAAAAACTCAGTCAACCGGAAGTCGGCGTCCTTGTTGTTAAGCTTCTCGGCACACACAGCGCCATAAAAGCAGGCCTCGCTGCCCATATACTCGTCCACGGTCATAGTACCGGAGGTGAGTTTGTCGAAGATATTTTGCGCCGAGGCGTATTTTTCTTTCTGGTAAAGGTCCAAAGCCTGACGATAAAGCTGCTTAACCGACTCTTCGGACGATGCTTTTTGGGCAAATACGGGTGCGCACATAAATGCCAAAATAGCAATAACTACAAATGATTTAATACGTTGCATAAAAATGTGTTTACTTATTTCAAAACGTAAAAATAACAATAAATAATATTATATACGCTCCCCCCGTCCAACATTTTTCAACATCGGGTTGTTAAGTGCTTTGTGATCGGTAAGCTGTGATCGGTGATCGGTAGTTTTTGTGAACTGTGAACTGCACCACTTGCCCGATCACCATTCACTGATCACCATTCACTGATCAATATCGCAAAAAGAAGGGCTTGGTCTCATCCTCATCTTTGGGCTGCCAGGGACCTCGGAGCAGAAAACCGCTGGCTGGAGTAGGTGTAACGGTGTATTGCAGCTGACCTTCGGGGTTGATGAGTATAAAATGGGGATACGACACCACCTTGTAGTGCTCCAACAGCTTGTAGTTGCCGTTAAAGTGGAGCCACGTCCAGTTGTATCGCCTACCTTTCTTCGTGTTGCGCAGCAGATGGTACATCTTGGCAAACTCGCGGTCGCAGCAGATGGTCACAAACTCCACATTCTTATTTTTTGCATAAATGCTGTCTTTAAAATGCGCCAGGGTCTCTATCTCGGCTATGCTGTTGGGATCGCCTACACGCACAAACGACAAATACACCCACTTGCCCTTCATCTCGTCGAGCGACACCGGGTTCTTATCTACATTGGGCAGCGTAAAGGTGGGCACTTCCACACCTTCTTCCTGCTGATGCAGACTGTTGGCCAGACGTTCTGCCAGCACTTTGTGCTCGGGAAATTTGGTGCGGGCGCCTATCATCTTTATCATCTTCACCACCTGGGCCCCGTCGTAATATTTATTCTGATAATACGACTCTTGCAAAGCCTGCAAGGCCACCAATTCGCGCACTTGCTCGTTACGGATCAGGGTGTCCAGGCCAATGGAGTCGAGATACACATTTACCTTCAAGTTATTCACCCAGTTGCCCATCTGCCAGGCGGGAATCTTGTTGGTGCCCTTCGACAACGAATTGGCAAAGATGGTGGTAAAAAACGACATGTAGTTGTCGTCGTAATACAGTATCGGCTGGTCCTTGATATATTTGTTCACCAGGTTGCGACGGCTGTCGAAATGCAGACTATATTTAAGGCTGGCCAGCTGGTAACGTTTGTATCTGTTAAAGAATTCGTTGCGGGTGTCGGGAGCCTTGGCGTTCACCTCGGCCACCAGGCTGTCGAAATAGCGTTTCTGCGGACGGAATCGGGCATCAAAAAACATCTTGTGCTCGTTGATATACTGCGCCACCACAGCCTCATAGTTGCTAATCATGCCGTTTAACTCGTCGGCAGGCATATTCACAAACTCCAAGGGCAGCACCTCGGGGTCGAGAAACACGTTCTTCTTCTCATCAATATCCCAGTCAAACCTAGGCACATACACCTCGTATTCCCTACCGGGCTCCACAAAGAATGACTGGCTGTAGTTCTCTATCTGCAAAAACATGGTAGTGGGATAGTTGGCATAGGCGTGAAGCTCAAAATTGCGGTTGTCGTTAATCACCACATGGTCCACCAGCACCTCTTCGCGGGTAAGCATATCTGTGTAGCGATACAGGCTCACCTCTTTGCCGGCGCCGCCCACCACCTCGCCGCGGATAGTGATATTGGTCTGAGCCCACAACGGAGCCACCGAGACCATCAGTACTGACAATAAAATAAAACGTGCAAACTTACTCATTTTCTTTCTGTTTTCATATTGTAACGCAAAAAGTATTTTTTTATTGTGCCCACCTAATAATTATCCTTTGTGGGGAGGTTGATGGAGGTGATGGAGTTAATGGAGTTGATGAGGTTTGGGAGTTAA
The DNA here is from genome assembly GCA_024400545.1 of Bacteroidales bacterium. Classification (GTDB taxonomy): domain Bacteria; phylum Bacteroidota; class Bacteroidia; order Bacteroidales; family P3; genus Colimorpha. The sequence goes on from JAKSMO010000008.1 coordinate 10,979, forward strand.
TGAGGTTTGGGAGTTAATGAAGTTGATGGAGTTTGGAAGTTGCTTAGTTGCTTAGTTGTTTAGTTGCTTAGTTGTTTAGTTGAAGGGCAGGAGCCGGGGGAGTTGAAGGGCGGGAGCCGGGGAAACGTAAACCAGCCCCTGCCCACTCTACACTCAAAAATCTTAAATCTTAAATCTTAAATAAAAAAAGGGGGCCGCCTTTTGCCCCCCCTTTATGCTATATTGTGGCGCGCTGATTATTGAGCGGCGCCCAAGGCTTGCAACAACGTGAGTATCGAAGTTACCGTATTCACGCTATTGGCTATGTTGGAGGCATTTACATTAAGGCCTGTAACATTATTCATCGTGTTGATGATATTGCCCACATTGGCCGAGGTGATAAGTCCGGCGCCGCCAGCCACCATACCTGCTGCAAACGACTGTTTGTATGCTGCATTGGACTGGTTGTTGCGGTAGTTGGTGTAGCCAGTAGCCACCACGAGGGCGTTGCTGAGGTCGAGGGCATTGCTGAGGCTGATGGTGCCGTTGGCACGATAAGAGTTGTACAGGCCAATCATAGCGGTGGCAGTGCTCTTGCCCGATGCCTTGGCAGCGGCATCGCTGTTGGTGGATGCTCCGGTTTTGCTAGTACCACCACAAGCGGCAAATGCCAGGGTAGCAAAGCACATCAGAATGATACTTAATCTTTTCATTGTCGTTATTGTTGTTTATTTTTGTTATTTTTGAATATGCAAAGTTACATTTTTTTTTGCATATTGGAAAAAAAACGTATTTTTGCAAAAAAATTTAATAATAAACTTATTGTTAAGTCCTATGAATAACACTATCTTCTCTTTCCCGAAACCTGAGAACGAGTCCGTTCTTGGTTACAAACCCGGCAGCGCAGAGCGCAAAGCCATCCGCGAAGCATTGAACGAACTCTACAACACCGTTACCGACATTCCCGCCATCATCGGCGGCAAAGAGGTGCGCACCGGCCAAACCGGCCAGGTGGTTATGCCTACCGAGAACAAGCACGTTTTGGCCACCTACCACAAGGTGGGCGAAGAGGAAGTGAAGATGGCCATCGACGCAGCCATGAAGGCTCACGAGGAATGGGCCAACACCCCCTGGATCGACCGCGCCAGCGTCATGCTGAAAATCGCCACCCTCATCACCGGCAAATATCGTTGGCTTATCAATGCCGCCACCATGCTCGGCCAGGGCAAAACCACCATGCAGGCCGAAATCGATGCCGCTTGCGAGCTTGCCGACTTCCTGCGCTACAATGCCTTCTACGCTTCGCAGATCTATAGCGACCAGCCCTGCAGCGACAAAGGCACCCTCAACTATGTCACCTATCGCCCCCTCGAAGGCTTCGTGTTTGCCATCACCCCCTTCAACTTCACCTCTATTGCTAGCAATTTGTGCCTCAGCCCCGTGCTCATGGGCAATGTCTGCATCTGGAAACCCAGCACCACCGCCCTCCTCAGCAACTACCTGCTGATGAAAATCTACAAAGAGGCCGGCGTGCCCGACGGCGTAGTCAACTTCCTGCCCGGCAGCGGCTCCGTGATCGGCAAGGTGGCCTTCGACAACGAGAACCTCGCCGGTGTGCACTTCACCGGCAGCACTGGCACCTTCAACAGCTTCTGGAAATCCATCGGCGACAATATCACCAAATACCGCACCTATCCCAAAATCGTGGGCGAAACCGGCGGCAAAGACTTCATTTTTGCCCACAACTCGGCAGCTGCCGACCAGGTGGCCACAGCCATCGTCCGCGGTGCCTTCGAGTTCCAGGGTCAGAAATGCTCCGCCGCTAGCCGTGCTTATATCCCCGCCAGCCTGTGGCCCGAGGTCAAACGTATCATTGGCGAAATGATTGCCGAAATCAAGATGGGCGATGTGCGCGACTTCAGCGCTTTCGTCAACGCCGTGATCGACGAGGCTTCGTTCGACAACAACATGCGCTATATCGAACATGCCAAGCAGAGCCCCGATGCCGAAATCGTTTTCGGTGGCCACGGCGACAAGAGCCAGGGATGGTTTATCGAGCCCACTGTCATCCTGGCCAAGACTCCCCAATACAAATCCATGTGCGAAGAAATCTTCGGACCCGTCATCACTGTTTATGTCTATGACGACGACAAATATGAAGAGACCCTCCACCTCTGCGACCAAACTTCTCCCTACGCCCTCACCGGTGCCATCTTTGCCACCGACCGCAAGGCCCTGCGCCTGGGTGCCGACATCCTGAAGTATGCCGCAGGCAACATCTACTACAACGACAAGCCCACCGGCGCTGTCGTAGGCCAGCAGCCCTTTGGCGGTGCCCGCGCCAGCGGCACCAACGATAAGGCAGGCTCCTACCTCAACCTTATCCGCTGGACCAGTCCCCAGGCCATCAAAGAGACTTTCGACGCCGCTCACGACTACAAATATCCCTTCATCAGCGACGCTGAATAAGCTATGCCATCCAAAGGTGTCGAGCCTTTCTCGACACCTTTTTTTATTCCTTATAACACAACAATGAAAAAACTGTTTATCCTGTTGTTACTCGCTGTGACAACCCTCAGTGCCACCCACGCGCAGGTACGCCCCGAAGAAACCGTGGTAGTGCCCAGCAACAAGCAATCGCACTTCAGCATTGGTCTGCTGGGCGGCATCGACCGCAACTACCACATCGTTGATATGTCGTACATGGCCGACTACAAATATTCGCCCTATGCCCCAGGAGCCACCTACGGCCTCCAGATCGGCGTTTCGCCCTGGAAATGGCTCACACTGCGTGTCGATGGCATGATAGTGGATAAGAATATCTACCGCGACCACGTCGTGTCGGGCACCAACATGTCGTTCCCCGACACGGCTCGCAACCAGTACGTCAACGTCCCCGTCATGCTCATGTTCAACATGGGCAAGGTAGTAAGGCTGCATGCCTTTGGCGGCGCCTATCTCGGCTACTGGCTCAGCAGTCGGCACACCGGCCGCTCCATGGGCGTTTTTGGCAACCCCTCCTACGACCAAACTATCGACTTCAGCTCGTCCGAGTCGCAATTGCGCGACAACCGTGCCGACCGCGGCTTTGTGTGGGGCGGCGGACTCAGCGTAGTCATCAAACGTCATTTCGAGATTGGCGGCGAGGTGCGCTGGTACTATGGCACCGAGGATATGCAAAAACCCTACATGACCAACCTCAATCCCCGCTACAACACCACCTTTGCCATTCAGGGCGGCGTGAGTTATTTGTTCTAGAAAACAACCACTATGAAGATATCATTATACCGTCTGGCTGTCACAGCCTCCCTCCTACTCTCGCTGGCCTCCTGCCGCAAAGAGTCGGAAGTATTCGATTTCCCTAACCCCAACACCCGCGTTAGCAAAACCTACTCCCAGCAGTTCGAAACCGTATGGCAAGGCATGGACCAAGGCTATGTCTTCTGGGGGCGCGACACCGTTGATTGGGATGCCCGCTACCAACAATACCAACCCATCTTTGCCGAGTTCGACACCCGCCCCAAACGGGTCTCCTATGCCGAATATGCAGCAGCGTGGGAGGGCTTGTTCGAAGGCCTGCTCGACCATCACCTCATGGGCATGTTCTACTCGCCTTACGGCAAAATGGCCGCCTACGTGAACCCCGGTCACAACAACTATTCCCACCAATCCAGTGCCGGTTTCGAACGCGAAAAGCAACTCGAAGTGCTGAAGAAACGCTCCGACCTCGTGCGCTACATTGGCTGCGACCCGCAGGACTACGGCCAGGTCAACATACCAGGCACCTATTTCGCCCTCATCAAAGGACGCAATGCTGGCGAGCTGATAGCCTATTTCCGTTTCACCAATTTCTACCTCAACGATATCTATCGCTACCGCGATGCCATCCCCAACAGCGTCAGCGCTCAAGCCGCGCTCCGAGCCTTCTATGGCCCCCGCTACTGGGAAGGCGCCATGGACGAGGCTAGCTACATCAACAACGACTCTGTGGTGGGTATCATCATGGATCTGCGTGGCAACGGCGGCGGCAGCACCGGCGACCTCCAGCCCTTCATCGCATCCCTCACCCAGGGTCAAAACACTGTGGGCTACACCCGCGTCAAAGATGGCTTTGGCCGCCTTGACTACAGTCCTTGGAGCGAATACAACATTCCCTGCCCCTCACGCCACATCCTCAAAGAGAAGCCCATCGTAGTGTTGGCCGACATCAACTCCGTGAGCTGCGCCGAGCTGGCCACCATGCTCATCAAAAACCTGCCCAACGGCACCTTTATCGGCGAGCGCACCTATGGCGCCATCGGTGCCCTGATGCCCAACTCCAGCACTGCCCACGACATCTTTTATAGCGGCTGCATGGGCGACTACGATTTCTTCGAGTACGGCGCATCTATCTATGAGTACAAAGACTTCTTCCCCTACTATATCTACACCAGCACCTACCACATGGTCGATATCAACCACAACGATGTCGAAGGTGTTGGCGTGCAACCCGACCACGAAGTGCTCTTCAACTACAACCGATTGGTAAATGAGAAGAAAGACCTTCCCGTCGAAAATGCCATCTACTACATCAAGTACGGGAAATACATCGGAGGCTGATCATACTCACACCCCACACTAACGCCCCCTTGCCCCCAAGGAGGCGTTTTTTTTGTTCGGTGATGAGTGATCAGTGATCAGTGATCAGTGATTAGTGATTACTAGTGATGCGATAAATTTCACTTAACTATAGATACGTGTTTAATATTTAATTACTTACAAGCGATCTTTGATTTTTTGATTTGAAATTGATTGAGTAATTTTGCAGCCAAAACTGCAGAATTATGAATATCGGCAAATATATCTTCGCTCAAGTCATTGATTTCATACCTCGCTATCAGTTTGACAAACTGGTAAAGAAGTACAAAGGCGACTGGCACGCAAAGAATGTACCACATCGGCATCGTCCGACCAATGTTTTCAAATCATAAGTCGAAGAAACTCTATCCGGACCCTATCCGAATGGTTACTTACCATGACTCGGAAACTGGCAGTGATGTGGAGTTTATCACCAACAACTTTGAGATTAGCGCCCTTGAGGTCGCCAACCTCTATCGCCACAGGTGGGACATCGAGGTTTTCTTCAAGTGGATAAAGCAAAACGTCGTAGAGAAGACCCTGTGGGGATATTCAGAGAATGCGGTGCGCACTCACTTGTGGGTCGCCATTATTGCATATCTCTTGATCGCCAAGATCAAGGCTGACTACAAAAGTCCGTTTTCAATCACCGAAGTGGCAACGCTGATAAGAATCTCGGCACTCGAAAGAGTGGATTTGAGAGACCTCATCACAAGGCCAAAGGGCCCAATCATTCAAAACCAAAATGTCAAAGAACTAACTTTATTTGATGAATTCTAATAACCGTGCGATTTTATCGCATCAGTACTAAGGCTGAATCTAAACTGCCTCAAAAAGCACACTTTGCACAATAAAATTGAAACAACCACGTTTTTTTAGTAAAAATACTATTCGGAATAATATGAGCCTGATGCTCCGCTCCATACTAATGCTACTATGCTCAATCACGCTGGGATTGAGCCTGCACGAGTATTATGCGGTTGATAATGGCTCGTATATTGCTGAGAGTCATACCGACACATCTTTTCAGGATGAGGAGAGCTTTGATGTGCTCCAACACCAAGTTGATTTATTCTCCATTGAGCCTGAAGAGATTTCTCCACTGTTCCCAATTCTTATTCATGACAGCTGGCAACCTTATTGCTGCCAGATAGTTGCCATCCCCGTGGATGGCAGACTCCCGCTGCGAGGGCCTCCCGCGGTTATTTGAAATTCCGTTTCTCCTAGATTTTTGATGTATTGAAGCTAAGGCTTCGATAGCATTATTCATACTGCCTTGGATTATTGCAATTCACGGCAGACTGTATCAATTTCATTTAACCTTTAACAATCATGAAAAGATTAGCAATCATCATATTACTGGCTCTTGCCACACAGGCATTTGCACAACAGTTCGGTATCCGCGGCACTGTGGCCGACAAAACGACACACGAGAGTATCCCATTTGCCAACATCATCTTGCTGAATGCCCACGACTCGGCGATGCTGTGCGGCTGCATCAGCGATGAAAATGGGCATTTTGAGCTCAGCACAACTTCCATGGGCGATTATCTGCTCAGAATCAGCATAGTAGGCTACGACCTACTGTTTGAGAACATCCACATCAACAGCTATGCCGACTTGCAGCTCGGCACCTTGTACCTTGATGCCGGCAAAACGCTGAACGAAGTAAGCGTGGTAGCACTGAAACCCATCTACACAGTGGATGGCGAGAAAAACATCTACAACACGGCCAATGACCCTAGCATTCAGAGTGGTACGGCAATCGACGCACTGCAAAATGCACCGGGGCTGGCAGTGGACTCGGAAGGCAACATACGGCTGAGAGGCACACAGACGATAAGTATCTGGATTAATGGCCGAGAATGCCGCATGAACGAGGAGTCGCTGAAACAATATCTCAAAACACTTTCGGCGCAAAACATTAAAAGCGTTGAGGTTATCACCAACCCATCGGCACGCTACGGCGGCAGTGGCCCGGTGGTGAATATCGTCACTAACCGCCACTCATTGCAAAATCAATTTCTGAGCCTTGGCTGCAACGGCAACACCAATCCCACCCTATTGCCTTGGGCATCATATATTTTTGAGAATGAGAAATGGGAACTCTCACTCTATGCCAGCGGCGGCACGAACAACGATGCCTCCACCACTACAAGCCGTCAGGCTCTGCTCTCCCCCGGTCAGGACACCCTCCAAACCGAACACCGCAGCACCAAGAAAGAGACTCAAGAGCGCAATGCGATGCTGTCGATAGATGTCTGCTACAAGATTGACAGCCTCAACAGTCTTTTCGGTTGGTTCGCATTCGCACCGCACTGGTCGGGCTGGGAATCCAGCACACAAAACACTCGGCATCAGTTTGTTCGGCAGCCAGGCGACTATTCTTACTACGAAACGGCAAGCAAGCAGTTGAACCATCCTTCCTATGATTTTCTGGATGGTATTTGGTATGAACATTTGTTTGACGACACCACGGCACGCAGTTTTTCTATTGGTTATTTCGGCAGCGGCTGGATAAGCGACAGCCTGGTGAATTTGCAGCGAGCACACACATTCCTACCCAGCCATAACATCAACTATCGGCAGAACAACATAATACGAGATTGGTTTCACGGCACAGAAGCTGTTTTCGCACACACCTGGGGAACCTATGACACTGCTCAACGATTGTTCAACAACGAGATGGAATTGGGTTTTGAAGGCGAATATTCCAACAAGACAATCATTTGTGCCACAGATACATTGAGCCATCAGCAGTATGTACCATGCGACTTCCTGAGCCGTGCGGTCGGGCAGAAGAATCTGGCCGGTAATATCTATGGTAGCTATCTGCGCCGATGGGAACTACTGACAATCAAAGTGGCCCTCCGTGCCGAGATGGCGAAAAAACGATTGCAATATTTCAATGCCCCACAATACGACATCGACAAAAACTTCGGATTCCTCATTCCATCCGTACACCTATCATATTCGCCTGACAATCAAGTTTTCAGCCTCAGCTACACCTATAGGGAAAGAACACCCAACGCAGAAGCCTTTTCCACATTCCGCACCTACAATCTAGATGGATACTCGGTTGGCAACCCTCGGATCCAAACACCTAAAAACCACCAACTTGAATTCCGCTGGGAGCGATTCAACGAAGCACAGACCGCATCCGTTGGGATACTTGCTCATTTAGACTGTAACAACGGCCAGCAAGTAAGCATTGCCAGCGTTGCCTTTGACTCGGCAAACCTCAACCAATACATCGTGTGCCAACAGCCTGTAAGTCTGAACAAATCATATAATGCCGGTGCGTCACTCAACTTTGGCTATCGGCCCAATGCTTTCCTGAATGTGCGATTCAACACAGAAGTCTATTATGACTACTTGAGCTATCAATCACAGTCACTTGGCTATAAAAAAGGTATGCTCTGCTACTCGGCACGACTGAATTTCTGGACCAAGATATGGGGCAAGGTTCAACTTTTTGCCAATGCAAGTTATGCCAGCCCAACACAAACACTTTTTGTCACCACGCTTGCACATAAGACCATAGACATCGGTACCAATATAGATTTGCTGAAACACCGGCTGTCGCTGAATGCCACAATCAACGATATTTTTGACTGGAACCAGTGGGACAAAACATCCTCAAACCCACAACTCTACAGCCAAAGCCAGCTGAAGCCACTGAGCCGGTATATCAGTTTCTGCCTAACCTACCGCATAGGGAAGATGGACTTGGAAAAGGCCGATGCGGGCGCACACCGCCGGCACTAATGTCATCGAAAAGGAAAATAAATTTTGTCATCTAAAGAAATATTACATTTGTCTGATCACGCATCACACATCACTCTTCACCGATCACTCCAACATACCACCTCAGCAGCATCGCCACAAATCCCCTCCAAAGGGGAATGTGAATACCTATTCGTTGTACTAGTAATACAATGAGAAAAGGCAACATGTGGGATGGATAAGGGACTTGATGTGATGCCTCTATGGTGTTACTGGGGCTTTGGGGGGCGATTTATTTGCCGCTAATTCTGGCGGAGATTAGTTTTATGGCATCGAGATTGCGGGGGACCTGGAGGTCGATCATACCGCTCTCGATGGCGATGACTCGGCCCTGACGCACAGCGCTGAGCTTGGTGTAGGGCGCCATGGAGCAGAAGGCCGCGGAATCGGCCGAGCGGATAAGGATATAGTCGGGGTCGTGCTGCATGAGGGCTTCCAAGCTGTAGTTCCAGCCCTCTACATCTTGGGCAATATTGCTGGCTCCGGCCAGGGTGATGATATCGTTGATAAAGGTGCCACCGCCGGCGGTGTAGTTGCCGCCAGCACCAAAGCCTACCACATAGTAGAGGGTGGGACGGTGGGCGGTGTCGGTGCGCTGGGCTATGTGCTGGAGCTGTTGGCGGATTTGCTGGTTGAGGCTGTCGGCGGCCTCGGCACGACCTATCAGGGCGCCGATGGTGGCAATATTCTGATATAGGCCTTGGAAGGTGGTCTTTTCGGGCACGCACACCACGGGGACATTCATGGCCTGGAGCTGTGCCACACATTTTTCGGGCACCATAGATCCGCTGACAACGAGGTCGGGACTGAGGGAAAGGACATGTTCGACATTGAGGTTGCTGATGCCTCCGATGGAGGGTATCTGCGCTACCTGAGGAGGATAGGCACAGAAATCGGTGCGGCCACAGAGCAGCGGGCCGCCGCCCAGGGCAAAGATAATCTCGGTGACGGCGGGCGAGGTGCTGACGATATGTTGGGGCGCGGTGGGCACGACTACCTGGCGGCCATAATCGTCGGTAATGGTGTCGGTTAAGTTTTCGGTGTTGACGCCAGAAGTGCAGCTGACGGCAAAGAGGGCGGCAAGGATCAGTAAGGCAATTTTTCTCATGAGTTTTTGTAGTTTTATCGAGAATTGGAGGATTTGATGAAATACTTAATTATTATTTGTGAGTGAGATTCGCTTTGCTCATTTATATTTCTTTAAACGAAAATCACCGAGAATTAACGCAAATATTTGAAAATTATTTTTTGCGGGGGGCTTGTTTTTTTATACCGGATTGGGGAATAGTTGTTGATTTGCTTTTTGTTGATTTGGTAATCGGTTAATAGTGAAGAGTGGCGCAGAGGGCCGCACTCTACTTAAATCTAAAATAATAAGGGCGGCCCCTGATGAGTCCGCCCTTAAGGTTGTTATGCGATGCTGATTAGAGCAGGGTAGCGAGTTTGGCAGCGAGGTCGCCAACGCGGGTGCTGTAACCCTTCTCGTTGTCGTACCAGCTGATCACCTTGACCATGTTGCCATCCATAACCTGGGTGAGGAGGCTGTCGAAGATGGAGCTGTGGGTGTTGTCAACGATATCGATGCTGACGATAGGATCTTCGGTATATTGGAGGATACCTTTCATGGGGCCTTCGGCAGCTTCTTTGATAGCGGCATTGATTTCTTCCTTGGTTACGTTGCAAGCCATCTCAGCGGTGAGGTCAACGACAGAGCCGTCGGGAGTGGGGACGCGCATAGCGAAACCATCGAGTTTGCCCATGAGTTCGGGGATAACCAGACCTACGGCCTTGGCTGCGCCGGAGGAAGTGGGGATGATGCTGACGGCAGCGGCACGAGCACGACGGAGGTCGCTGTGGGGCTGGTCGAGGATCTTCTGGTCGTTGGTGTAGCTGTGGATGGTGTTCATCAGACCGCGCTTGATACCGAACTTATCGTTGAGCACCTTGGCCATAGGAGCCAAGCAGTTGGTTGTGCAGGAAGCGTTGGAGACGAGTTGCATATCCTTGGTGAGGATATTGTCGTTGACACCCATTACGATGGTAGCGTCAACATCGTCGGCCTTGCCAGCGGGAACGGTAAGGATAACCTTCTTGGCACCAGCGTTGATGTGCTTCATCATCTGCTCTCTTTTCTTGAAGAGGCCGGTGGATTCGATAACGATATCGATACCGAGTTCGCCCCAGGGGAGGTTTTGAGGATCACGCTCAGCGTAGATCTTCACTTTCTTACCGTTAACAACGATGCAGTCGCCCTCAGCATGAACCTCGCCGGGGAAATTGTCGTGTACGGAGTCGTACTTGAAGAGATATGCGAGAGTTTCAGCACTGGTTAAATCATTTACTGCAACGACCTCGAGTTCGGGGTGGTTTTCCATGATTGCGCGGAAGCTCATGCGTCCGATTCGGCCAAAACCGTTAATTGCTACTTTTGCCATACTATATTGTTTTTTAGTTGTTTGTGATAATTAATTGGGGTTTAATACTTTTACAAATATACAATATTTTTTTTATATTCAAGAAAAATTTATTATTTTTGCATTAAAATCTAACTCTTATCATCACAAGAAATGCAATGTAAATTAGGAAAATATGCCGTTGATGGTATGGTGTGGCTCTTTTCGGGCATGCCGCTTGTGGCCATATTGGGAATAATAATTACATTGCTTATGGTGCTGCCTCATTTTTTTGCGGGGTGGCTTGCAAATCACTACTTACACTATGGCAAAGAAAAAAAAGACTGAAGGAAAGAAAAAAGGCAAACGACTGCTGAAACGCTGGAAACAGCTGGGTTTTGGCGGCAAAGTGTGGCGTTTTATATGGGTTGGAGGCCTGGCCGTATGGGGGTTCACCCTTTTCCAGATAATGTTCTGCTATTTCTTCAACCCGCCGGTCACCCCTCTGATGCTGCAACGTTTTATACAGCAGGCCAAGGACGCTGACCGCGCCGTGCATTTTGAGCGCGACTATGTGAAGATTGACGAGATATCGCCCAACCTGATTAACGCAGTGGCTATTTCGGAGGACGGCGGCGCCTATATGTACCACCACGGCTTTGCCATACAATCGATGAAGCAGGCCTATGTGAGCAACAAAAAGGGCAAAAAGATACGCGGCGGCAGCACCATCAGCCAACAAACGGCCAAGAATGTGTTTCTGCCCCACACCCGCAGCATGTGGCGTAAAGCCGCCGAGGCCTATTATACTATTATGATAGAGAAGTTTTGGGGCAAGAAGAAGATAATGGAGCGCTACCTGAACGTGATTGAGTTTGGCGACGGCATTTACGGCTGCGAAGCTGCCAGCCAGCATTATTTCGGTCATTCGGCCGCCAACCTCACCAAGCGCGAGGCCGCTCTACTGGCCGTGTGCCTGCCCACTCCGCTGAAGAGCAATCCCGGCAAGCCCTCGGGCTATTTGAGCGGCAGAGCCAGCGTGATACAGCACCGCATGGCAACCTACGGCAAGGTGGATTTTGACATGAAGCCCGAAAACATGAACAAGAAACTGGTGGCACGCTACGAGGACGAAACCCTGTGGGATTTCTTTTGGTGGATGATGACCGACGGCGAAAGTCTGAAAAAGAAGTGATAGCCACCCATGGACTGGACACGGCACATACGAGACTTTGAGACCTACTTGCGTCTGGAGCGCAACCTGTCGGACAACTCGGTGCAGGCCTATCTGCACGATGTGGCCCAGTTGCGCAGTTTTGTCGAGCCCATGGGAGTGGAGCCACAGGACGTGACGGAGCAGCACCTGAAAGACCTGCTGGTGCAGCTGAACGAGGCCCATATAGCCATCACCACCCAATGCCGCATTATTTCGGGTTTGCGCACGTTTTATAAAATGCTTGTGATCAACGACGTGGTGCCGAGCAGTGTGGCCGAACTGATAGAACTGCCCACCAAGCCCAAGCACCTGCCCGATGTGCTTACCGACCAAGACATACTGGCCCTGCAGAGCACTTTTGACCGGTCGTTCCCCGGTCCGGCACGCAACTATGTGATTATAGAAGTGATGTATGGGTGCGGACTGCGAGTGTCGGAGCTATGCAACCTGAAGCTTTCCAACATTTACCCCGACGAGGAGATGCTGCAAGTGATAGGCAAAGGCGACAAGGAGCGCTGGGTGCCGATCAACGCCCATGCGCTGAAGTTGCTGCTGGACTATACATTTTCCATCCGCAGTAAAATACAGCCCCAACCCGGCGAGGAAAAGTATGTGTTTTTGAACCTTAGAGGCCACCATTTGTCGCGCGTGGCCATTTTCCAGTTTGTAAAAGAAGCTGTGGAGAAGGCGGGCATACGCAAGAACATATCGCCCCACAGTCTGCGCCACAGCTTTGCCACAGAACTGGTGCAGAACGGGGCCGACCTGCGTGCGGTGCAGGAGATGCTGGGCCACGAATGCCTATCGACCACCGAGATATACACCCACCTGACTTCGCAGTTTTTGCGCGACACAATCAGTACTTATCACCCTCATTACAAAAAGTAAACGATTATGCCATTCTTATCTTTTCTTATCGGACCCATTGTGGGCGGTGTGATTGGTGGCCTGACCAACAAGTTGGCCATACACATGCTTTTTAGGCCATATAAGGCTTACTATATAGGACGTTGGCGCATTCCGCTCACGCCCGGTATCATTCCCAAGGAGAAAGAGCGTATAGCCCAAAGCATAGGACAAACAGTGAGCCAGGAGTTGCTGAACCCCGAGGTGCTGTCGGCCTCGTTACTATCGGCCGAGATGGAAAGCAAGGTGGGCGACGCCGTAGATAAGTTTGTTTATGACCTGATGCACAACGACCAATCGTTGCAGCAGGTTTTGAGCAGCTATATAGCAGCGGAGAGCATTGCCAGCACCACCCAACACGTAAAGGACAACCTGACAGAAGCCATTTACGCCAAACTGGCCGACGAGCAAGTGGGAGCAACGGTGGCGCACATGGCCATAGACCACATGGCCAATAATGCCGACGGCGCCCTGATGCGGGTGATAGGGCCGATGATCATGCCCTTGCTGCGCGATTCGCTGGAGCGGAAACTGGCCAAGATAATAAACGGTATGCTGGCCAACAACGGCCGCAGCATGGTGGGGCACATGATAGATACGGAGGTGGACAGCATAATGGGCCGCCCGGTAAGTCAGCTGTGCCAAGGCAAGGAGCAACTGCTGGCGCAGCTACGCGACGCCTTGGTGAGAGCCTACCGACAGGCAGTGACCCACAACTTGGACAAAATACTGGCGGCACTGAACCTGCAACAGGTGATTGAGGACCGTATCAACGCCCTGGACATGAAAGCCACCGAGGAGATGATTGTTGGCATTATGGACAAAGAGCTGAAAGCATTGGTGTGGCTGGGCGTATTCTTGGGCTTTATATTAGGATTTTTGAGCAATTTGTAACAGAATCGCTAATATAAGTTACACGATACCACACGAAAATACGCGTTAGAGAGAAATTCGCTTTCAAAGATTTTTTTTGATTATCACAATATAATATACATTAAACATGAAACATTTGTATCTTGCCGCCGGTTGTTTTTGGGGTGCAGAGCACTTCTTTAAACAAATAGAGGGCATTAGTATGACCGAGGTAGGCTTTGCCAATGGCAACACAGAGAATCCTACCTACAAGGAGGTTTATACCGACACGACGGGATTTGCCGAAGCCGTTCATATAGAATATGATACCAACAAGGTGAGCCTGCTTTTCCTGCTAGAGATGTATTTTAAGGCCATAGATCCTACCAGTCTCAACAAACAGGGCGAGGACGAAGGCACACGCTATCGCACCGGAATATACTACACCGATGAGACCGACCTGCCCTTTATCCGCTACGCCATGGCCGAGGAGGCCAAGAAATACGGCCAACCCATAGTGGTGGAAGTGGAGCCCCTGAGAAATTTTTATAGGGCCGAGGACTACCATCAGGACTATCTGGACAATAATCCCGACGGCTACTGCCACCTGCCCATAGAGCTTTTTGCCTATGCCAAACAGGCCAAAGACGAGGCCACCGTGGCCAAGAGTCAGAAATATGCCCTCGCATTGAAACAAATCAAAGCCCTAGCCGAAGGCGAAACCGACACCATCGCACTCATGTCTAACACAGTTGCCCTGCTACACGACACATTCCAATGGTGGTGGACGGGGTTCTACCGTGTTGTTGGCGAAGAACTTATCCTTGGCCCTTTCCAAGGCCCCGTGGCCTGCATGCACATAGCCTATGGCCGTGGTGTCTGTGGCTCGGCATGGCAGCAAGAGCGCACCCTCATGGTGCCCGATGTAGAGGAATTCCCCGGCCATATCGCCTGCAGTTCGGCCTCCCGTAGTGAGATTGTGGTGCCCATTATGCGAGGTGGCAAGATGGTTGCCGAATTGGATGTTGACAGCCAATATCTGGCCACTTTTGACCATTGCGACCGCTACTGGTTGGAAGAGCTATTTAGAGAATTATGAATGATGAATAACGAGTGACCGCCACCCTACTCATAATTCAAAAATCATAATTCATCAATAATCTAAATCTTTTTCGTATCTTTGCATTTTGCATTTGATATGTATATATAATTATGGCAGACGATAAAAACAATATCATACAGGAAGTTACCAACGAGGAATACAAGTGGGGCTTCGTGACCAATATTGATACCGACACCATCGGAAAGGGATTGAACGAGGATGTGATACGCATCATCTCGCAAAAAAAGAATGAACCCGAGTGGCTGCTTGAGTTCCGACTGAAGGCTTTCCGCAAATGGCAGACCATGGAGGAGCCCGAGTGGGGTCATCTGAATTACGAAAAAGTTGATTACCAAGATATCATCTACTATGCCGCACCCAAGCAGCAGGAGAAGAAGAAGAGCTTGGACGAGGTGGATCCCGAACTCCTGGCCACTTTCGACAAACTCGGCATTCCGCTGCGTGAGCAGAAACAGTTGGCCGGCGTGGCCTACGATGCCATCATGGACTCGGTGTCGGTGAAGACCACCTCACAGAAAATCCTTGAAGAACAGGGCATTATCTTCTGTCCCATCAGCGAAGCCGTGCAGAAGCATCCCGACTTGGTGAAGCAGTATCTTGGCTCCGTAGTGCCCAGCAGCGACAATTTCTTTGCCGCACTCAACTCGGCTGTGTTCAGCGACGGCTCTTTCTGCTACATTCCCAAGGGGGTCCGCTGCCCCGTGGAACTGAGCAGCTATTTCCGCATCAATGCCAAGGGCACCGGCCAGTTTGAGCGCACGCTCATCATCGCCGACGAAGAGGCCTATGTGAGCTACATGGAAGGTTGCACCGCACCTCAGCGCGATGAGAACCAGCTGCATGCCGCCATTGTGGAGATTGTGGCACTCAAAGATGCCGAAGTGAAATACAGCACCGTACAGAACTGGTATCCTGGCGACAAGGACGGCAAGGGCGGCATCTATAATTTCGTTACCAAACGCGGCATCTGCAAGGGCTCGCACTCCAAGATTTCTTGGACTCAAGTGGAGACCGGTAGCGCCGTGACATGGAAATATCCCAGCTGCATCCTGCAGGGCGACGACAGCACTGCCGAGTTCTACTCTGTGGCCGTCACCAACAACTACCAGCAGGCCGATACCGGCACCAAGATGATTCATATTGGCAAGAACACACGCTCTACCATCATGTCGAAAGGCATCAGCGCCGGCCACAGCCAGAACAGCTATCGTGGCTTGGTACAGATAAACAAGAGTGCCGAGAATGCGCGTAACTTCTCGCAGTGCGACTCGCTGCTGCTTGGCGACACCTGCGGTGCGCACACCTGGCCCTACATCAAGGCCAACAACAGCACCGCCATCCTCGAACACGAAGCTACCACAAGCAAGATTAGCGAGGACCAGCTTTTCTACTGCCAGCAGCGCGGCATCTCGCCCGAGAGCGCTGTGGGTCTGATTGTGAACGGTTATGCTAAGGACGTGCTGAAGAAACTGCCCATGGAGTTTGCCGTTGAGGCTCAGAAACTGCTCAGCATCAGTTTGGAGGGCAGCGTAGGATGAAGAAACTTTCGATGGACGAACTCAACCGCATCAGCGTGGATGAGTTCAAAGAAGCCGAGAAGACACCCCTCACCGTGGTGCTGGACAATGTGCGCAGCCAGAACAACATAGGCTCTGTGTTCCGCACCTCAGACGCTTTCCGCGTGGAAAAGATTGCCCTTTGCGGCATCTGCTCCACACCTCCGCATCGCGACATTCACAAGACTGCCCTGGGCGCTGAAGACAGTGTGGCCTGGCAGTATTATGAAGAGACTGCAGACTGTGTGAAGGAGCTGAAAGCCCAAGGCTATAAGGTGTTCGCCATTGAACAGGTGGACGACAGCATCAAGTTGGACCAATTGTCAAATCAACAGATTATCAAACCTTCAGATCAACCTAAGGTGGCCATCATTTTCGGCAACGAAGTGGAGGGTGTGCAGGAAGAACTGCTGCCCCTCTGCGACGGCAGCATCGAAATCCCCCAATTCGGCACTAAACATTCGCTGAACATCAGTTGTGCCGCAGCCATCGTGATTTGGGAGATGTTTAAGTTGGTGAATTGTGAAGTGTGAATTGAGTGAATTGTGAATTGTGAATTGTGAATAGGAAACGGTGAACAGTTTTGGGCTGTTCACCGTTTTTTTATCTCAGGTTAGGCACAATTAGTTTAATAAAGTTTCCAGCAGGTTGATACGAATGCCGAATGCGAAATATGATGGGCTGATGCTGCCACCTGTGGTTCCGTAGATAAGATTGGACAGATTGTCGTCTAATTTCAGATTCGTAACTGGGGTAATGCTATGCTCCACATACACACCCACCAGACCTAAGTTGGCACTCAACCGACCTGTGCAGGTGAACAGATTATAAGGAAGGTCTCGACGCTCAGTAATGGTATAATCTGTTCCATCCACACTTTTCTTATACTCATTGATAATCGAGCCACCCCAAGTAATCGTAGGGATGATTTCTAATTGGAGATACACACGACGACCACTCTTCTTATTAGGGTAATAAGAAAACTGGATAGGCAAGCCAAAAGAGACTGTGGATAAAGTTGTTCCCCAATTGGATGGTTCGTTGTAGTGCTCCGGTAAGGCGGGTGCAGAAAGGCCATGTGGTTCTGTAATCACATAAGGTTGTTTGAGTTTATAGGTTTTGGTATCAATCCACTGCACACCTAAGCCGACTGCACACTGATCATCTCGATAGAGGTCGTAACTCAACTGCCAACTCAAAGATGTGGATTTTTTACCATCAATCAACGGATTACTCACTACGTTATTGATTCCTAGCATATCGCTGCGACCAAAGAAAAAGTCGTCGTGAAAACGTTGGTCAAAATCATATTTCGTCAGTCCTTGCCAGGTGCGTTGGGGCTTCATCTCACCCTCCTCAACGTTATCGCCTTCAGTCACCATGGCCTTGCATGAGGAATAGACCTTGTCTTTGTAGAGGATCATGGCATCGTCGCGGATGTCGAATTCCAGCGTTTTGGCGGTGGTGCCCACCGTGATAGTCTTGCCATTGGCTGCGGCTGTGGTGGTGAGTTTGTTGCCCTCAATGGTCACCATGGTGCTTACCAAATCGTCGGACATGGACTCAAGGTCAGACTGAGTCAAAGCTGGAGGAACAGTGGATTTGTACTGGATGTAGTTGTTCTCGGGTGCAGAAAGCAACTTGATGATGCAACTGCCAGACACTACAAATGATTGTAATTCTTGCTGCAGATCCTGTCGGAAAGTGACAGTCTGTTGGGCAAATAGCCCCAGCGAAAATGCCATCAGCATAACGGTGAAAAATGCTTTTTTCATAGAATTATGTTTTTAGATTAGAATACTTTTGCTATGTTTTGTACTACTTGTTGACTATACTGCCGGGCATGTTCGGACACATTTTCGGCAAACTGGAATATGGGGCTGTATCTATCGCTTTGAAAATATTCTTGTCCGTTGAAGGTCTCTTGGGCAAGGTAGTTTACATTGCGGACTTCGTTCACCTGTGCCAACTTATTGGTGTAGATGATGATGGGTTGTGTTGGCTCTACTGCCAAGAGTTCCTCAACGGACTCAGTAATGCTTTCAATATGGTTGTCGGCAATTAATGGCATTGTGTCGAAAGTACTGACTTCGGCAATTGTTTGTGTTTTTTGTACAGACTTGATAGCCTTCACCTTATGAACGATTTCCTGAACTGTGGTAGAAGTTGGTTGCAGATTCTCTTGCGGAATTGTTTGTGCAATGATAGCTGTAGGTTTGTCGGGTAAGGTCGTGACCCGCGGGCTTTGAAGCTGATACCAAGCCACACCGCCGGCAACCAAGGCCACACATGCGACAGCCGTCCATCGCCAAGGAACAATTGTGATGCGCTTCTTGGTCGGTTGGGCCGTCACCACCAACTCGGAGTCGTAGAACTGCTCCATCTCGGCCTTGATATCAGGATTTTGTGCCAGAAAATTCTCCACTTCGGCCACGCCTTTGGCATCCAATTCACCTTCTTGATATAGGAAAAGGTATGCTTCGTAGTTGGTTCTATTTATAGTATCCATGGTAGCTCAATTATTGTCGGTTAATATTTTCTTTAGATTCACACGTGCGCGGTACAAAATACCGGCCACCTGCATTTCTTCAAGCCCTGTCAGCTGGGCAATTTCCTTATATTGGTAGCCTTCTATGTCTTTCATCAGCAATATGGCTCGGTGCTGTTGCGGAAGTTGGGCAAGGGCTTGCTGCATAGTGTCGTGCAACTCAAAATTTTCGTGCTGGCTATACCACGACTCTCCCTGCAATTCCGTCAGAATACGATGATGACGTTGCTGACTGCGATGCTGGTCAACCAATATTCTGTACATCACCCTAACCATATAGCCTTTGGCCTTGGCTTGCTCCACCTCTTCGCAATGTTCCCACAGCTTAATCATGGCCTCTTGCACGGCATCCCAGGCCATGTCGCCATCGCCTGAATAGCGGATGGCAAAACGATATAGATCGTCGCGGTGCTGCTTTGCAATATGTGAGAACTCTTGCTGATTCATATACCCAATAAACGAACAACACATACAAAATATTTGCCGACCGCAATTTTTTTCTAAAAAAATACAACAGTAGCACCAAACTACCACCTATGAGACATAGCCTCGGGGCTTGTTTCTCAAACGGAGCTACACTGGAGCTACACTGGAGCTAGGGCGAAGGTGAAGTATATTTTACGGAATCGGTATTATTAATTTTATTATCTCGCAAAAAAAATGTATCTTTGCAAAATAAAACAATGAGGTTTCTGCCCTTATGACCAACAAACGCAAGATTATCAACGACCCCGTTTATGATGGATTTCTGACCATTGAGGACGACATTATTTTTGATGTACTATCGCACCCTTACTTCCAGCGCCACCGCCATATCAAGCAGTTGGGTTTCACGTATTTGGTTTATCCTGGTGCCATGCACACCCGTTTCAGCCACATGCTTGGCGGACTCAACCTCATGACGCGAGCCCTGGATGTGCTACACTTGAAAGGCGTGGAGATGACACGCGACGAGGTGCTGGGGGCAAAACTGGCCATTCTGCTCCACGACATAGGACACGGCCCCTTCTCGCACACATCGGAGCATCTGCTGGCCGACATTCACCACGAAGATTTGGGCAAGCTGTTCATGCAGCGACTCAACGAGGAGTTTGGAGGCCGCCTGAGCACCGCCATCGCTATCTTTTCGGACACTTACCCCAAGCACTATCTGCACCAACTGGTGAGCAGCCAGCTGGATATGGACCGCCTGGACTACCTGAGCCGCGACAGTTTCTTTACCGGTGTGAGCGAGGGAATTGTGGGCACCGACCGCATTATCAATATGCTCAATATGCGCAACGACGAGCTGGTGATTGATGAGAAGGGTATTTATTCGGTGGAGAAATTCATCGTGTCGCGCCGCCTGATGTATTGGCAGGTGTATCTGCATAAAACGGTGATTGCCGCCGACAACCTGCTTTATTCCATACTGCAACGGGCTAGGCAGCTGGGAGAACAGGGGATATCGCTCGGCATAGACAACATGCCACTCAACGATTTTTTGACCCACAAATATACCGCAGCAGATTTTCAAGAGCAGCCAGGATTGCTAGACCGTTTTGCCCTGCTTGACGATAGCGATATTGACATGGCCGTAAAATGCTGGATGCGGCATTCCGACGCCATACTGAGCAACCTTTGCCGGCACCTGGCCTATAGGCAACTGAGCGCCATTACGGTGCAAGACCACCCTTTCTCGCAGGAGATTTTGGACACCTTCCGCACCCAGACGCAACTACTTTACAACATAGAGCCACAAGAATGTGACTATTTTGTGAAGACCGGTGTGCTTAAGAATCACGCATACGACTACAACGACCAGGAAATCAGCGTTCTGTTTAAAGACGGAAAATGTCGCGACATAGGCGAAGCCTCCGACCAACTGGACCGCCATTTTCTTGAAAAACAAGTGACGAAATACTATATCTATTACCCTAAAGAGCTAAGGTAACTGAGACCAAGAAGCAGCCGGTTGGGGGTGAGAAAAAAATCGATTATGAAATTACTATTACAAATAGTGATTTATTTTAAAAATTGGATTTTTTTTTGTATCTTTGCATTGTTTTTGGGTGGTGAGATGGCCAGGCTTTTGTTTGCGACAAATTATTACTCAACGACATAATAACACAATACACCTAATAGGAATATATGAATGTTCATTTTATAGCTATAGGCGGTAGTGCGATGCACAATCTGGCTATCGCACTGCATCTGAAAGGATGCCATGTGACGGGATCGGACGATGAGATTTTTGACCCTGCCAAAAGTCGCCTACAGAAATACGGTCTGCTGCCAGAAAGTTTTGGCTGGCACACAGAGCGCATAACCAAGAACTTGGACGCCATTGTGCTGGGTATGCACGCACGCCAGGACAACCCCGAGCTGCTGAAGGCTCAAGAGCTGGGACTGAAGATTTACAGCTACCCAGAATACTTATATGAGCAGTCGAAGGATAAGACCCGAGTGGTGATAGGCGGCAGCCACGGCAAAACCACCACCACGGCCATGATACTGCATGTGCTGCAGCATTGCGGCATGGAGACCGACTATATGGTAGGCGCCCAGCTGGAGGGTTTTGAGGTGATGGTGCGATTGAGCGAGACGGCAAAAGTGATGGTGATTGAGGGCGATGAATATTTGACCTCGCCCATTGATCGCCGACCCAAGTTTCACCTCTACAAGCCCAATGTGGCCATTGTGACGGGTATTGAGTGGGACCATATCAATGTCTTCCCCACTTTTGAGATATACAAAGACCAGTTTGCCCAGTTTGTGAATCTGATTGAGCCGGGCGGAACGCTGATTTACTGCAATGCGGATGCCGATGTGGCCGATGTGGCACAGAAGAACCAGCGCACGGATATTACCAAACGGCCCTACGATGTGCCTGAGCACATGGTGGAGAATGGCGTCACCTACCTAAAATCAGCAAATCAGCAAATCAATAAATTAACACCCCTGCGTGTCTTTGGACGCCACAACTTGCTGAATATGACTGCGGCACGCTATGCATGCAATGCCTTGGGAATTACTGACGAGCAGTTTGACGAGGCCATACAGACCTTTGGCGGTGCCAGCAAACGATTGGAGTTGGTAAAAAAGGCTGAGGATTGCGCTGTGTATAAAGACTTTGCTCATGCGCCATCCAAGCTGCGGGCCACTATTGCCGCCATGAAGGAGCAATATCCGCAACGCAAGCTGGTGGCATGTATGGAGTTACATACTTTCAGCAGTCTTACGGCCGAGTTCTTGAAACAGTATGCCGGCACGATGGACAAAGCCGATGTGGCTTATGTGTATTACAGTCAGCATGCTTTGCAACTGAAGAAGTTGCCAAATCTGGATCCTGAGCAGGTTAGGAGGTCGTTTGCCAATACTGGCTTGCGGGTCTTCACCGATTCGGCGCAGATGGTAGCCGAACTGAAAAAAATGCAGTGGCAGCAGACAAATCTGCTGATGATGTCTAGTGGCAACTTCGATGGCATAGATTTTGCGGCCTTGGCCGATGAACTGCTCAAATGAATGTTTTGATTCTGAATATCTTTCAAAAAAACTCAGAGAATAGAAAATGCTGAAAGAACCTCCATGTTATCGAAAGACAGGCTGCGACTGCTTCCGCTCATCTTGTAGCGAAAGCGGGTGGTTGGAGTGCATCATTTTCTTTGCCTTGGTCGTCATCCCTCTCGCATGCGTCTTTTCTGTGGAGGTACATTCTTTAGCGCTGCTTCTGGGCGGTATCCTCCTTACGCTGGCATTCATTCTCTTTGTGCGGTGGGTCAGAAGCGGTTGGGTCTATATCGATAGCATCAAACTCGACTACGACAGCCGTCAGGTTCTCTTTGCTTGCCACACACGCCGCCGCACTTTTTCTGAGTCCATACCATTCGACAGGTTCCTCTTCCATTACGATAATAAGATTAGCGCCATGGGGTCTTTGGCTTTTGGCTGGCTGCTGTGCAATCTGTTTGATAAAGGCAGAGTTGCCGATACATTCAGCTTCTATAATCTTCACGACCGTGTGCTGACTCTCTTTTGGTCCGATTGGGATGTGTCTGAGTGTGAGCGTCTTTGGACTGCTTTGGAAGATTTCATTCCGGAAAATACAGTTGATAAAATAAACAAACCATATTATGACAAAGTTTCAAATAGGAGATAAAGTTAAGTTTTTGAATAGTATTGGTGGCGGCGTGGTGACCAAGATTACTGCCGACCTGATTTTTGTGCGTGACGATACCGGATTTGACATGCCCATGCCTGCCAACGAACTGATACGCATGGCTGACATGAGTGGTGTGGGCAAGGTGTTCAACCAGGATGTGCCCGGACATCTGCCTTCGGCCGAGGAGGCCAAACGCATAGCCGAGGCCGAAAGCAAAGCCGCAGCCCAAATGGCCGAACAGAACCGCAAGTTGAAAGAGAAGTTTTCCGGATCGGCCGATGACGACAATGCCGAGAAACTGCGCGAAGAGAACAAGAAGTTGCGCAACCAGGTGGCCAATCTGCAAGACCAGGTGAAGAATTTACAACGCCGACTGGCACAGCTGCAGAGTCGCAATGCCCGCGAATTGAACGACAATATACTTATGCAATATATGGTGCGTCCGGGCGAGGCTGAGGTGGATTTGCACATTGAAGCATTGCACGAAAACCCAGACCAGCTGGCAGACAGTGAGAAGCTGGACATTCAGCTGCGTTTTTTCCGCACTTGCCTGAACCATGCTATGCTGAACGGGGTGAAACGTGTGGTATTTATCCACGGAGTAGGCCGTGGCGTACTAAAGACCGAAATACAACGCGAACTGGACCAATACGGTAACATCCAATACATTGACGCCCCAATGAGTGTTTATGGAGCAGGGGCAACGGATGTGTATTTTAAGTAGTTGATGAAGTTTGGGGTTGATGGAGTTGATGAAGTTATGGAGTTGATGAAGTTATGGAGTTGATGAAGTTATGAAGTTGATGGGGTTTTAATTATTAATTTTTTACTATTAATTATCAATTAAACAGAATGAGCAGACAAATACATATCGGCAATCTTACGCTGGGCGGCGGCGCCCCGATCAGGGTGCAGTCGATGACAAACACTGATACAATGGACACTGAAGCCACTGTGCGCCAGACCTTGGAACTTGTGGAGGCCGGTTGTGAAATGGTGCGCATTACAGCCCCCGATGTGAAGGCCGCCGAGAACCTTTATAATATAAAGAATGAGTTGGCCAAGCATGGCTGCTATGTGCCGCTAGTGGCTGACATCCATTTTAACCCACTGGCAGCAGAAACGGCTGCGACCATTGTGGAGAAGGTGCGTGTGAACCCAGGCAACTACACCGACCGCAATGTGGGGAAGACCCATTTCACCGACCAGGAATATGCCGACGAGCTGAAGCGCATAGGCGACAAGATGTCGCGATTGATAGAAATATGCAAGAGCCACAACACGGCTATGCGTATTGGCACCAACCACGGATCGCTGAGCGAACGCATAATGAGCCGCTACGGCAACACGCCGGAAGGTATGGCACAGAGCGCTATCGAGTTTGCCGAGGTGTGCCGCCTGCAAGATTATCATCAGCTAGTTTTCTCGATGAAGGCATCCAACGTGAAGGTGATGGTGCAAAGCACCCGCCGTTTTGTGGAGAAGATGCACGAACTCGGCATGGATTATCCCATACATCTGGGTGTGACTGAGGCTGGTAACGCCATGCAGGCCAGATACAAGAGTGCTGCCGGCATTGGTGCATTGTTGGTGGATGGCATTGGCGACACCATCCGTGTTTCCCTTACCGAAGACCCTGTGGAGGAGATTCCTGTGGCCTATGACATTCTTCAAGCTGTTGGCGCACGCATCAGTCAGTGTGAATATATCGCCTGCCCGTCTTGCGGTCGCACACAATATGACATACAAGATGCCCTTGAACAGATTAAGGCTCGCACCAAACACCTTAAAGGTGTGAAAATCGGCGTGATGGGATGCATTGTGAACGGCCCGGGCGAGATGGCCGACGCACATTACGGCTATGTAGGCCAAGGTGCAGGCAAGATTACCCTTTACAAAGGCAAAGAAGTGATGAAACGCAATATAGATCAGGCCGATGCCGTGGAAGAGCTGGTCAATCTAATTAAAGATGGCGGCGACTGGGTGGAACCAAACAATAAATAAGATAAAACAATAACACATTGCACTAATATGAACAAAAACATTAGCATTGCAGCATTGCGCGACCTCCCGCTGATTCAAGAGGCCGATTTAAAAAATAAGGTTGTGCTGGTGCGCGTTGACCACAACGTGGTGAAAGGCGGCGTAATACACGACCCCTATCGTATTGATGCCACTTTCGGCACCCTTTTCTACATCTTATCCAAAGGCGGAAAAATCATCTTGATGACCCATGTGGGCCGTCCGCGCAACAAGGCCGACCAGTCTATCACCCAGAGCGATGCCACATCGGTGCGTCCCATTGTGGAATACCTGCAGAACAAGTTGCACCTCACTATCGAAGTGCCCGAATTCTACACGCACGGCAAAGAAGGCTATCTGAGTATTGAGAGTAATATCAACCACTCCATCCGCCGTCTGCGCGAGCATGATATCGACATGGTGTATCTGCCCAACACACGTTGGTTTGCCGGCGAAGAGGCCAAAGACGAGAACGCCGAGCGCTTTGCCAACCAGCTGGCAGGCCTAGCCGATATCTATGTGAATGACGCATTTGGATCGTGGCAGCCCCATGCCTCCACTTTCGGCATCACCAAATATCTGCCCTCGTATGCAGGATTCCTTATGCAGAAAGAGATTGAGAATTTGGAGCGTATCTTCTATGCCAAACAGCCGTTGGTATCAGTGGTAGCCGGTAGCAAGTTTGACACCAAGATCAACTCACTATATTCGCTGCTGCAAAAGAGCGACCACCTGGTGCTGGGCGGCGTGATTTACAATGCCTACCTTTGCGCCAAGTATGGCATCAGTATTAAAGGTGTGGGGGATGAGGATGTGAAACTGGCAGCCGAATTTGTGAAGTTTGCCGAACAATACCCCAAAAAGATTGTGGAACTGCCATTTATTGTGGAGAGCGATATCTTTGGCGAACGTGTGGAAGGGAAATATCGTGTTCATGACATTCGCAATCTGAAGGAAGGCACCAAGTTGAACTATGTGCTGGACGTGGCTCCCGAAAGCTATGACGAGCCTGAGATTTTGAATGTATTCCTCTCGGCCAAGACCATCTTTGTGAATGCCGTGATGGGTTTTGTGCCTCACTTTAACGAAGGTACCATAGCTTTGGACACCGTGATTGACCGCAACCCCCATGCCGTGAAACTATATGGCGGCGGCGACACCATGCAGGAGTTGAAGCGCCTGCTTCCCGGCCTGTATATTATGGCTTTGGATAGCAAAGACTACTACATCTTTACCGGCGGCGGTGCTGTGCTGAAAGCCATCGAGCAAAACAGCCCTTCTGGACTTGCTCCTGTGCGCGCCCTTATTGAGCAAAAGGCGGAGCAGGAGAAATGGAAAATGAGACTGAACGGCAATCGAAACAGCAACGATTATTGATTGTAACCTATTATCACAGAGTGGGCTAGATTGAATGATGAGATTTAGCCCACTCTTTATTGTTCTTTATGTTTCTCCATATCGACTGCAACACCTATTTCGCCTCGTGCGAGGTGGCCACCAACCCCGAGTTGGAGGGTAAGCCTGTGGTTGTAGCTAACGATAACGAGAATGGCGGAGGCATAATACTGGCCCTCACACCTGAAGCTAAGGCTTTGGGATTGAAGCGAGGCATACCCCTTTTTAAGGTGCGCAATCTGATAAAACTGAACAATGTGGTGATTAGGCAAGTGGATCACAAGAAATACCGCCAGATCTCGCATACCATTATGAATGCTGTGAGACAGCAAGACATAGTGCAGGATTTTGTGCAATACTCTGTGGATGAATTTTTTGGCACACTACCCCTGACCGATCCAGATGAGTTGCGCCATTATGCCAAACTAGTGAAGGACATGATTTGGGACACCACACACATACCTGTGAGTTGCGGTATTTCGCAAAGCTACACATTGGCCAAAGTGGCCACACACTACGCCAAACATTACAAAGGATACGGGGGAATTTGCGTATTGATGCCAGAGAACCGAGAACGTGCCTTGGGCCTGCTAGATATTGCCGATATATGGGGCATAGGCAGACAGAACCGACAGAAGCTATATGCCATTGGCGTGCACACGGGACTTGAATTTGCGAACTCCGAAGAGGCTCAACTACAAAAGCTATTCAGCGTGGCTGGACTCAACACTTGGCGCGAGCTTAGAGGAATCCCATCAATCAACCTAAGCCGGCCAGCGCAGCAACGCAGTATAATGCAAAGTCGCACATTTGCCTATATGACTGACGACCAAAAGAAACTAGAGCAAAGCATACGGCAATTTGCAGCGGACTGCGCCAGCAAACTGAGAGCTCAACAGAGTGTCTGCAGACAAGTGTCGGTATTTCTTTCCACCAACCGACATCGGGAGGATTTGGACCAATATCGCAACAGCGGTAGCGTTCGACTCCCCTCCCCTACCGCCGACACACCCATTATCGTGAAATCAGCAGTAGCTGCCCTAGAGCAGGTGTTCCGCACGGGCTTTCTTTACAAACAAGCCGGAGTGATTCTCAGCGATATCAGCCAGGAGGAAGGCATGCAGCTCGACCTTTTTTCGGAACCCGAAGACGAACGCCACCGCAAACTCATGCGAATAGCTGACGCCATTAACAAGAAGTTTGGCGACGATACTGTGAATTTCGGAAAATAGATATATTACTCTAAGCCACGATTAGAACATATATCCCATCTTGACATAGAGGTTGCTGAACTTGTTGTTGTCCTGCTCGTTGAGGGCTGTGGCCCAATCGACAGAGAGAATGAAATTGTCGTTCATGGCAACTTTGAGTCCGCAACCGGCCGAGATATGGGGTTTGTAGGTCTCGGAGGTACGATAGCGACTGGGGTCGGTGGTTGGGTTGTAACTTCTGTCGCAAATATCAATAGAAGAGGCAAGAGGATCTGCCAACACATCTTGATCAGGCTGCACCACCATACCTGCATCCACAAAAGGATTGAGACCAATATAGAAATGTTCCTTACCCACTTTAAAATCAATCACCTGAGTGCGTAGCTCGATATTAGCGAAGGCGATGCCAGGAGCACAAATGCGGTTACGCATCACTCCGCGCAGACTGTTGCCGCCACCAAGCCCCTCATACACACAACGCTGCATATAAAGCTGGTTAAGGTAGTTATTGAGATAGAAGGGACAGTCGCCAGCCAAATTGAGCTGGGTGCCCAAACGATAGGCGAAGGTGAGACGGTGTTGGATGATGGGAATGTAGTGGCGCCAAGAAGCATTGAATTTAAGATTGTTGTACGCGCTCATATCACCCAAGCCAGCATAATAGGTCAAGAATGCGTCGGCATGTATGCCTCGACGAGGATTCTGCTGACGGTCGCGCGTATCAAAGGTAATGCCGCCATGCAGATAGGGCGAGAAGCCGCCGTGAGTCTCGGCACCGGAGATATAACCCCAATAGACATACTGGTCGTAGAGCGTCGTTTCCTCAGGCAATTTGTCGTCATCATCATTCACATATCGGTTCAGGCGGTCAATATCGACCGAACCAATGTTGTAGTGCAACAGACCCAGACCCGCATTCCAATACCACGGATGAGAAACCTTGCCTTGTAGGTCGACCGAAAAACGGAACATATCGCGCTTCATCTTGTAGTAAGCACGGGTGAGGTAGGCGGAGGAAGTAGGATTGGTGTAGTCATAAAAGTAGTCGGTGGCATAGCCGTTAAAGCCCAAGAAGTCGCACATCTGGTCGGGCATATAGGTAAGGTCAATGCTGAGACGGTGATTGGGGATGAGGTACTTGGAATCGTAGCTAAGGCGGAAGAGGCCATAATGCTTGGTGGAATAGGAAGCCTCGGCATAAAAAGAGTGGTAGTACTCGGGATAGATGGCTCCATCGCCGAAATAATAGATATTGGTGAGAGCACCCAGCTGCAGACCCAAGTCAGCATCGTAAGAGAAACTAGGTAGCACACCGAAAGTCCAACCTTTGCGCACATTGTTGGTATCTTGTGCCATTATGGTAAATGAGGCAGCTAAAAGAGCGAGTGAGAGAATAATCTTTTTCATGCTTGCTAATTCGTATTTAATAGAATGATACGGAGACTTTTTATCTATCAATTGAAATGGAGTCGGCCTGATATGGGACATCACCTTCCAAATAATGATTGTGACAAGCAGCCATCGAAGTGGCAGCCATAGCTATGCCCACCACTACGGCGGCACGACCCAGACGAGAACGTTTGTTTAATTCTGCTTCAAGATACTGCACTTCGGATTCACAATGAGGGCAGGTACCGGAGCATTGGCCCTGAAAAGTACACTCATGCAGAACCAACGGAATATCATTCTCATCGGCCACACGTTGGCGCACCTTCTTGAGATAGTTGCAGATGCTTTTACCGCTGTTTTCCATAAGCTATTATTTGTTTTTCTTGAAGAATATTTTTTTGCGGAAGATAAACAAAACAAAGAGTATCAGAGCCACAGCCAAGATGCCTAAAGTAATGAGGCAGTTGGAAAAACTCTGAGGGCCAAAACCCATAAGCAGCAGAATGGGAAAGCCGAAAGCTATAGCAGGAATGGTTTGGAGTACCAGATTGTTGGCGGCAGGAGTTTCGAACTTAGGGTCGATTTCGCGAAGAAGAATCATACCATTGGAGGCTGTGCCGGTGAGCATGCCAAACATAGAGAAAAACCCTTCGTAGGGATACTCGGGATAAAGATGGCGAGCACACAAACGCACAAAAAAGAAAGTACCCACAGCACCTAAAGCACATACCAGCAAGAGGGGCATCCAGATACCGCGAAGGTTGTTGAAATCGATAGCCGCAGTGCCAGCCACAATCATCACATCAAAACAGGTGCCAGCGATACGATCAAGGGTATAGTTGTTGATATATTCACGTTCGATGATGTTGCTCTTGCGCATACGGTTGATAATCACCTTGACCAGCGAACCAAAGATGGTGCCCCACAAAAAGTTGAAACCCCAGAACATCGGTTTGAGCGTTTTGACACCGAACTGACCCAATTCCATTTGCTCTACACCATACATAAACAAAAACACAAGGGCGTAAACCATGAGCACAAGGCTGATCTGGACAGTCATCTTATCGATAGACTCTGCGTGAGGAATCTCGTTTTCAGACTCATAATCCTCAAGGGTGTGAACCTCTTTGTAGTCGCC
This sequence comes from Bacteroidales bacterium, assembly GCA_024400545.1. Lineage (GTDB taxonomy): Bacteria > Bacteroidota > Bacteroidia > Bacteroidales > P3 > Colimorpha. The sequence goes on from JAKSMO010000008.1 coordinate 41,251, forward strand.
GATTTTCATTTTAAGGAGGCCTTTATTGCGCAGCACATTCATATACACCACGCCCACCAAACTACCAACTATGAATCCTGTAGCGGCAATACTTAGGCCAAAGTCGGCACCATGGAAATTTATACCCTGACCAGCAGCCCAATTAGTGTAGGTAACGCCAAAATTCAAAGCCTGTCCCGGACCCTGACCATAGCCCATAGGAAGAAGCAAACCTGAGGCATAAAAAAATTCGGTATTGTTCCACCACAAGAACAGCGGGATAGTAATAATCAAGCCTATGAGACCTTGAATGATGTAGGAACTGGCTGTGACAGCACCCGTTTCCACCACTTTGATCGTAGTGGTTGAACTTTTGATGCGTTTGTTTTTAAGCGCCATTGCTACAAACCCCAGACCTAAGGCATGATAGGTGATGATTTCCATAGACCCTTTGTCCACCAAAGTTGAAAAAAAGCCAAAAGGTTTGAGACATAAGATAATCAAACCTGCCAATAAAGCCGAGGGCAGCAGACTGCGCTTGAGCAATGGCACATTGCAACGAATAAGATTGGCTACCAACAAGGCTATTACAATAACAAAAAACTGTATCAGCCAAGCCCATGCTGTAGGGGATGCGAATGAAGACATGCTATAGGAATTTATAATTAATAACCGAATATTCTATCTTATTGCATATAAAAATGTAACGTAATAATAACAGACGTGCAGGCTCCAGAGATTATTACATTATACAATCATTATTTATTTATCATTCCATTTGATGGGGCGCTGGGCTCCGATTTCGAAATGGAGTTTGGCTATTCCAAGGTCGGTTTGCGTGTATCCGGCCAAAGAGAAAGTGGCTTTGGCACGAACCTGGGGTTCGTTGCCATCGGCCAACAACTGGAAATGGAATTTTTGCTGATTGACGGCCGTGGGGGCTTTCAAAGCAGCATCAACCGCATCAAAAAACCACTGAGGGCTGTTGGAACCCACATTGCTAACCGACTGAGCCGTCTTGCTTTTGCGAACACGACCATTGTCGGCTCCGTACCCTAAAGCTATGACACACGATATCTTCTCGCCCTCGGGCAAAGAAAAAGCACCTTTGGTCTTGCTATAGGTAAGTCCCACCCAGCAGGTATTGAGCCCCAACGACTGAGCAAGCAGGACAAGTTGTTCGCCGTAATAACCTACGCGATAGTCGAGATCGCCCCCTTTTTTACCTGCCATAACAAAATAGTTGGAGACCCCTTTGAACACACCGTAGCTATGACGACCCTGAAAAGCATTGGGCTCATTGGTGACGAGCTGAATGTGGAGATTTCCCTCTTGGTTGAGACGACGAATATCGGCATTGAGCACATCTACGATATCTTGAGGAATAGGTTTGTTGATATAAGAACGAACAGAATGGCGTTCTTGAATGGCTTTTAATAGTTCTGTGTTATTCATATTATAATAGTGTTTGTGGCCAACTAATCCTCTTTGCGCACATTGGCTTCAAGTGCCTGACGAACCAGGTTCTTAAGCTGGAGGGTACGCGATTGGAGCGCATTTTGTTTCTCGGGCTTATAGAGTTCGGCATACTGAACTTTGCCCAACTGAATATTAGGTTTCTGCAGTTTGCCATTGACATCCACTGCCAAACGGACAGGGAGCGGACATTTGATCAGCTCAAGGTGATAGTTGCAGTCGTTGGTGAGCGTATGACGGCCACCAATGCAGAGCTGATAGTTGTGCAAACTAAGGAGGAACGGATAGACAATAACTTCTTTGCGGAACACTTGAGCCTCTACGCTGATACTGTCGATGCCAATATTGTTGTCTTTCTCACGCCAGTTCTTAAACTGAAGAAGTTTGGCGATATTGGCAACCGCATGATTGTCCATTACCACAAGATCCTTACCATTGAGGGCGGCAGCACCGATAAGAGTGCTCATCTTGGGCTTGTAGAAAGCATCCAGGTTGGTTTCGGCGGCCAAGTGGAAGTTGGCACGGCCCTTGAAAGAAGCCAACATAGGTACTAGGGTATCGATGGACGGAACCATGTGGAGAAGTTCGTCGATGTCAATATCGAGAAGATGGAAATCGAGACCCACAAAGAGGTGATTGACACGAGGCGACTTATACACTCCCGTCAGTTCCATGCGGGCAGCACGGCAAGTGAAACCGATCTGGTCAAGTACGGCAACACCATCATTCACAGTAACTGAACCCGCAAGATCGTTGAGGTCGTTGCCAAAAGCGATACAGCGACCAATATGGGTATTGAGCTTCACATTCACATCCTTAGGCACAATGAAGGGGTTGGCCTCCTTGGGAACATTGTCTTCCACACGTTGCTGCACAATGGTATCCTCGGGGGTACCCATGCCGCTAAGGATAGACATAAGCTGATCTATATCGGCATACTGCGAAGTGAAACTGAGCGAGCCATTGAGGCGAGCAGCATGACTGAGCCAGTCTTCCAATCCGAACAGCTTGCCAGATAGGTGATAATCGGAAACACCCCATTGTACATCAACCTTAGCGATATCGCAAACTTCTGGCTTATAGTTAAACACAAATCCTGCCAAACGCACAGGTTCTTCCATGCCTTGTGTGGAAACAATAGCACGATGTAGGTCGATATCAACATCCGGATTCCACTGTTTCAAAACATTGTCCTGCGTAGTATCGTTTCTCACACTGCCCCGCAGTTTGATTGTGTCGGCATCAATAAGAAGCGAATCCATAGTGGCCTCGATCCTTCCGCAACGGATATTAAAAGCGGCAGCTAGCGATTGTTTCTCGTCCAAGATATTGGGCAGGCCAACTTGGATATTCGGATTGTCGAGATGGGCATCCAACCCAGTGCTAGCCATCTGCACATCCAGTTTACCACCTGTGATGTGAGCGCCAATCAGTTCGGACACCTTTTTGCTCGTTTTCTTGGTTGGCAACGAAAGGGCTACCCGAAGTTGAGGCGAGGAAGCATGGATACTATCATACTGCACATCCAATTTGGAGAAATTGAGTGTTCCCGAGGCACGGAGTTTGTCGAGAGCAAGGTCGGTAATATGAGAGAGGCGACCTTTCACATTCAAATCGGCGGCAGTACGTCCTTTCATCTCAAGCGGCATAGAATCGGAGAGGAACGGACGGAGATCGGGCAGGTTGAGATTTCCCTTGATATTTGCATCAATGAGCATATCGCCCATCAAATCGTCAACATTGCCAGTAATTGTAACATCGGTCTTCCGCATCTTGGCCGAAAAATTATCAATGCGCACTTTCGACACATCGCTGAATGCGCTATCGGTGCATAGATTCACGTCGGCCCAGAGGGTGGCATTAATATCCTTAACAGGATAAGGAAGCATGGAGGGCGATGAGAACGACCCATTGTGGACACGAACTTTTGCCCCAATAATCGGCAAACGGCCATCGGCAACAACACCCTTGGCTGTACCCTCAACATCAACCTTAGCCGCCACATCCATTCCCTTAAGACTTTTGGTAATAAACGGAGGCAGGATGGCCAGCAAATCGCCCACATTCCATCGGTTGACCGTATATTGCACATCCACATTCATGGGTTTATCATCTTTGGGCAGGTTCACATCGCCCCACACATCAAGACAATAATCAGACAACCGCAAGCGAGTACCTTCTGCCAAATGGAAAAGCATCTGGTCAAGGTTAGCATGGAACGGTACTTTTAGTTCCAACAGGCCGCCTCGGGCTGAGCGCATCTGCGCTGTAGTGTATTCGGTACCACCCAGAGCAAAGGTGCCATCCTTGGTTTCAAGATCCAGCTTACCATCCAAAACCGATTTGCTACCGTTTGCCTCTAATCCAAGTCCTACATTTTGGAGGTTGGCTACAATGTTTTCATTACCGGCACTGTCCAGCATATCCACAAACAGGTTGTTAGACGACAGGCGCAAGTCGGCCTTGAGTTTAGGATCATCCCAAGCACCTTTTATGCGCACATCTACACCATTGGCTTTGGCCAACATCGAACTCTGCAGGTTGCAGTATTGAAGCGAAAGATTGCTGACAACAATTTTGTCTAGTTCAACGCTCATGGCAGCAGATTCCGATTCGGCTGACGGAGTCTCTTCGCTGACCGACTCGGACGATTTGAAAATATTGAGGTTCGACCACCCGTCAGGGGCAGTGTATAAATTGGCCTGAGCATCATCAATGCGAAGCTGGCGCACGATAATAGAGCGATTGGAGAGAAAAGCTTTCAAATCCACACCCAAGGTAAGCGACCCCAAATGGGCAAGGGTGTCATTGTGGGAGGCCTTGCCTGCCAACACATCATCGGCAGGCATCTGATATGGGTTGATAAGCACCACATCTTTTACTTCCAAGCCCACATTGGGATAGGTTTTAAAAAGAGTAAAGTCAACTTTTTCAAAATGATTCTCGCAAGTGAGGTAGTCGCCCGCCAAACGGTTGACTATGGCCGTAAGACGTGCAGGGGTAAAAAGCAGCCAACATGCCACAGCTACAACAATGGCCACCATCCCTACAAGCGAGCCTAACGAGATGAGTGCGATTTTCCAACCTTTTTTCATAACTAACGCTTAGTAAAAGTACGGGAGTTGCCGTACAAATCTTTCCATGTGAATGAGGTCTGGGTCTGGGCTTCAATCGTATAGTCATAATATACATGCTGACCCATTTCGCCATAGAGATCCAGGCGCAGCTGGTCGTCTTGTGTTGACCAGTTAAACTTGGTGCCTTCACCCTCTTGCACATCTTCCGACTCGTCCCAAGTTTCGCCCGTATGGTTGGCATCGAAACGCCAATATTCCTTAGGGGCATCGGACGAATGCCAAGTGCCCACAAGCGCAGTCTCACTTACAGTAAGTGAAATCTTATCGGGTTCGCAACCACAAAACACCAACAAACTTACCAGCAATAATAGCGATATTATTATGATACTTTTTTTATTCATCGTCATCGACAACATATATATCACGATAAGTGCGGCCTACACCATCATAGTCGAGGCCGTAGCCTACAATAAAATCGTTCGGAATCGATTTCCCCACATAGTGGACATGAAAATCTTTCTTAAAATTGCCAGGCTTGAAGAAGAATGTGCAGATAGCAATACTGGCGGGCTCTAACTTTTTAAGCTCTTCAATCATATATTCCATCGATATGCCGCTATCCACAATATCTTCGACTATAATCACATCACGTCCCTTGCATTTCTGCGGAAAACCCAGAATGGTCTTCACCTTGCCCGTTGAGCTCATACCTTCGTAAGAAGAATAGCGGACAAAAGCCACCTCGGCATCAAACTCGATATAGCGAGTAAGGTCGGCCACAAACAAATAGCTGCCCGTGAGCACCGGACACAGGATGGGCTTTTTGTGCTGATAGTCGCGAGAAATCTGGGCTGCTACATCTTTCACCGCCGCCTGAATTTCAGCTTCACTCATATATAGTTTAAAATATCGATCTTTAACCTGTATTTTTTCCATAACGCAGATAATTATTAATCCTCATCGCGCTCGGCACTGTCAAGCACCAAGCGGAATCCAAAATAACTATAGCCGTAATCGGGCAGATACCAATTGCGTTCCCACACGCTACAGCCCCATGTAGGACTGTTGAAACATCCGCCACGCTGAATGCGGTTTTCGCCTTGCTTGGGTCCTTGCGGACTACTTTGCGGCACACTCGAATACGACGACATCCAGTCGGCACACCATTCCATCACATTGCCGCCCATATCATATAGGCCCAACTCATTGGGACGCAGTTGACCAACAGGATGACTATGGCCGTTGCTGTTGCCGCCATACCAGCAGGTTTCCCATAACTGATTTTGGACACCAGGATAGGTGGTATTGTGGCTCCGATTGCCGCCACGGGCGGCAAACTCCCATTCTGCCTCGGTAGGCAGACGGAAGCGGTAACCCGTAATCTGACTAAGACGGGCAATGAATATTTGCACATCGTTCCACGACACCTGTTCCACGGGCAGACTATCATTGCCCACCCATTTGGAAGGATTTTCGCCCATTACCGCTATCCACAAAGCCTGGGTTACCTCGTGCTGGCCGATGTAATAGCTGCCAAGCGTAACTTTATGTGTGGGAAGCTCGTCGGCATAAGTATGCTTTTCTCCTTTAGGGCGAGAGCAGCCCATTGTAAAACTACCGCCTTCTACCGGCATCATGCGGAACATCAAATCATTGACATACACCAATAACGCACCATCGTCCACTTCAACAAGAAACGACAACGATGCGGAATCAACGCCTTTGATCTCAGGCAGATTCACAGCTGTGATAACCAAGTCCTTTCCGGGTTTCACTTTAGCGCCTACGGCACCCGTAAGCCCCTTCAAAGGTTCTGTGTATCGGCCACCATCCACCGACACGCGCACACAAATGTCGGCCATACGGTCCAACGAATAAGTGAGCGTAAGCGTATCGGCACGCAAAGAAAAAGAAACCTCCGACACCTGTTGGGCACGGGTCACCATGCCCAACAGGATCAGAAGTAGTATAAGGGATAGTTTTTTCACAACAATGTGATTAGGCGTTCATGTGAGCATCGCTCCAAGCCTCGGGGTTCTTGCGCCAGTTGGCAAGCGACTCCTGATCGTTGGCACGGATATACTCTTCCTGGCAAGCCACATCAATGAGGGTGTTGTAGTCAGTGAGGGTGTGTAGCTCCACATTAGCTTCGCTGAAGTTTCGCTCTGCCACAGCCAATCCGTAGGTAAAGATAGCGGCCATGCCCTTCACGTTGCATCCTCTTTCGCGCAAAGCGTTGACAGCAATCAAACTGCTCTTGCCGGTTGATACAAGGTCCTCGATAACCACTACCGACTGGCCTTCGTGAATCTCACCTTCAATCTGGTTGGTCAAACCGTGGCTCTTAGCCTCAGAACGGACATATACAAAAGGCAGACCCAGCTCCTGGGCAACCAATGCGCCCTGAGCGATACCACCTGTTGCAACACCGGCAATGACATCAATGCCCGACCAGTTTTTATTGATGACTTCCACGAAACTCTGACGAATAAAGGTGCGGATTTCGGGATAGGACAGAGTAACACGGTTGTCGCAATAAATAGGGGATTTGCGACCCGAAGCCCATGTGAAGGGGTTTTCGTTGTTAAGCTTTATAGCTTTGACTTGCAATAAGAAAGCGGCCATCTGGGTGGCCATAGTGTCGTAAGTTTTCATACGGCAAAGATACACTTTTTTTTTATTATAGAAAAATATTTTTTTCCATCAAGCGTTATAACAAATGAATGAAACAGCTAACAATATCATATTTAGACCATCATATCCACTTCCACTCGGCCGCTGAGATGCAACATGTTGACAAGCCTATCAACCATGTCGTCATCCCCGAGCAGTCCCTCGACCAAGCCTTTCTGCAACTCATTGCCGGCAAGGATGTATGGGTGTGGGTTCAGCAGGATTTTCGTGCCGTCGTCCGGTATCTTCGCTTACATTATATCTTTGTGAAAGCCGCAGGTGGAATTCCGCAAGCATCCGACGGCCGACAGCTGCTAATCTTTCGCGAAAATAATTGGGATATACCCAAAGGCATGGTGGAGCCAGGTGAGACCTTGGTCCAAGCCGCAGTGCGTGAGGTTGAAGAGGAGACCGGCCTGCAAGATTTGTCAATCGGTCCGCTTATCACCAAAACCTATCATATTTACGACAAATACGGTGGCTGGCATTTAAAGCAGACCAGTTGGTATCATATCCAATGCCCCTATCAGGCAAACACCATTCCCCAAACGGAAGAGGGCATCACCCAGGCCGTGTGGGTCACTGCCCACGAATGTCGCCAACGCTTAAGCCAATCATTCGCAAGCCTTCGCATGGTGAGTGATATGCTGGCGTAAAACACACAAACACATCATATACAATTTATTAATACCACCTAACCGATGCTAAATCCTTATCAGATAGCCCTCACAAAAATCCCTCAGTTGGGAGCCAAAAGCATCCGACAACTCCTCAAAATATACAATACACCTGAAGAGGTCTTTTCGCTATCTCATGCCCAACTCACCGAGGTATTTAACAAACATTACAAGATCATCTCCGCCATCGAGAGCAAAGAGGTTTTGCGACAAAGCGAAGAGGAGATTACCGAGCTGGCAAAGCATCATATCGACGTATTATTTTTTTCCGAGAAAGAATATCCCCAACATCTTAATTTCGCCGGCTGCGAAGACACCCCTGTCCTACTCTACCGCCTAGGCCAGTGCGACCTCAATCCGCATCATGCCGTTGCCGTTGTAGGATCGCGCAAATGTACCGATTATGGGCGTAATATAACCCACCAACTCATCAAAGGTATGATATCCGACAAACCTTTGATTGTAAGCGGACTCGCATACGGAATCGACACCGAGGCACACACCGCAGCCCTCGACAACCAACTGCCCACCATTGCCGTTCTTGGCCATGGGCTCGATATCATCTATCCCAATGCCAATCGGCCTTTGGCACGCCGTATTTTAGACTGTGGCGGGGCTCTCATCACCGAATATCCTCTTCACACGGCCATCAACCCATCGTATTTCCCGGCCCGAAACCGCATTGTTGCTGCCATGTCCGATGCCACCGTGGTGGTGGAAGCTTCGGAACGAGGCGGTGCCCTCATCACTGCCAATATGGCCAACGGCTACAACCGCGAGGTGTTTGCTGTGCCCGGCCGTCTCACCGACCCTGCCTCTCAAGGATGCAACAACCTTATCAGCAACCACAAGGCCATCATTTTACGAAATGCCGGCGACATCTATTATCAAATGGGATGGCAGAACCCCAACTTCAACAATACCAGCCAAAGCAATCAGCTAGCGCTGTTCCAGTCCTTGACTCCCGACCAACTTATCATTACCAAACTGCTACAAGAGCATCGAGAAATGACCATCGACGAGATGGGTAAAAACTGCTCGCTCTCCATCCCCAAAATAGCCATGCTGGTGATGGACTTGGAACTGAAAAAAGTCATCTACTGCTTGCCTGGGCGACTCTATAAACTGGCATAACACAAGCCAAACCGCCGCCAACTGTGCCACGCCAAGCCACTATTTAACAGCAAATTAAAACTAAACTATTCTTAATATTTATAAAAAAAAATCAATATTTGAGAATAAAATTGTAATTTCGCAGATTGAAATAGTGTCAGCCGACACCCCTTTTTTGAACGAAAAAAAACATCATACATGGAACAAACTGTTAAAGGTAAAATCAGCCAAATCATCGGCGCAGTAGTCGATGTTGTTTTCGATGACGATGCCACCCTTCCCGACATCTACGATGCCCTCAAAGTGGTTCGCCCCGACGGAACTCAAGTGATTCTTGAATGTCAGCAGGACATTGGTGAGAACACGATGCGCACTATTGCTATGGATAGCACCGACGGACTGCAACGTGGCACCGAGGTCGAGTCGCTTGGCGGCCCCATTTCAATGCCCGTCAGCGAAAACATCAATGGCCGACTCTTTAACGTTATCGGTGATGCTATCGACGGTATGCCCACCCCGGAGCACAGCAAACGATACGGCATCCACCGTGAACCTCCCAAATTTGAGAGTCTAGCCACCTCTCAAGAAGTTCTCTTCACCGGCATCAAAGTCATCGACCTCATCCAGCCATTCCTCAAAGGTGGCAAAATCGGACTCTTTGGCGGTGCTGGTGTCGGCAAAACGGTCTTGATCCAGGAGCTTATCAATAATATCGCAAAAAAATATTCCGGCATGTCGGTCTTCACCGGTGTTGGCGAACGTACCCGCGAAGGCAACGACCTTCTCCGAGAGATGATCGAGGCCGGTGTTATCAACTACGGCCCCGAATTTGCCAAAAGTATGGAAGCTGGCGGCTGGGACCTCTCAAAAGTGGACCACCAAGCCGTAAAAGACTCCAAATGCACCATGGTGTTTGGTCAGATGAACGAAACTCCCGGCGCACGTGCCCGCGTGGCACTCAGCGGCCTCACTTTGGCAGAATATTTCCGCGACGGCGACGAAAAGACCGGCGGCCGCGATATCCTTCTCTTTATCGACAACATCTTCCGTTTCACCCAGGCCGGCTCCGAAGTTTCCGCCCTGTTGGGACGCATGCCTTCGGCTGTGGGCTATCAGCCCACCCTAGCCACCGAGATGGGTATGATGCAGGAGCGAATCACCTCCACCAAACGAGGTTCCATCACCTCCGTCCAAGCAGTATATGTGCCTGCCGACGACCTCACCGACCCTGCTCCCGCCACCACCTTTGCCCACCTCGACGCCCAAACCGTTCTCAGCCGCAAAATCTCCGAGTTGGGCATCTATCCCGCCGTCGATCCCCTCGATTCCACATCGCGCATCCTCTCGCCCGATATCGTTGGCGAAGAGCATTACCAAACAGCACAAAAAGTCAAGCAGATATTGCAGCGCTACAACGAGTTGCAGGACATCATCGCCATTCTGGGCATGGAGGAACTTGGTGAAAGCGACCGCCTTGTTGTCTCACGTGCCCGCCGAGTGCAGCGCTTCCTGTCCCAGCCGTTCCATGTTGCCGAAGCTTTCACGGGTCTGCAGGGCAAGTTCGTTAGCATCGACGACACTATCAAAGGTTTCAACATGATTCTCAACGGCGACGTAGATTATCTGCCCGAGCAAGCCTTCCTGCTGGTGGGCACCATCGAGGAAGCCATCGAGAAAGGCGAACGTATCCTGGCCGAAACAAAATAGCTGATACCATGAACGTCAAAATCACCACCCCCGACACCATACTCTACGAAGGCGATGCCAAACTCATTCATCTGCCTGGCGTAGGGGGCAGTTTCCAAATCCTGGAAAATCACGCTCCCATCGTATCGGCTCTCGTACAGGGCTCGTTGCGCATTGTCACCCTCGCCGACGAAACCAAAACATTCACCATCCGTGGCGGAGTGATCAAATGCCAGCAAAACGAAGCGTTAATCCTTGTCCAATAGTGCCATGTACTATATCCGCAACGTACAGCTCAACGGAGAAGAGACCAACATCCTCATTCAGGGCCATCGCATTGCGGCCATTGGCAGCCATATTCCCATACCGTCCAATGCCACAGTAATAGAGGGGCAAGGCCATGCGGCCTTGCCCACTTTTGCCAATATGCACACCCATGCCGCCATGAGCCTCTTCCGCGGCTACGCCAACGACCTCCCGCTCATGACATGGCTCAACGACTACATTTGGCCCAAAGAAAAGAATCTTGACGACGACATAATCTATTGGGGCACACGCCTTGCCGTCACCGAAATGATCGCATGCGGCACTACGGCCTTTTCCGACATGTATTTCCATATCCCCGCGGCAGCCCGTGCTGCTGCCGAACTGGGCATTCGGTGCACCTTGGGCATATCGGCTTTTGGCGACTGCCAAGATATCACACCCGCCGTCATCGAGTCCACGCTCTCGGCCATCGAACCCTACCGCGAGCTTGTCAACCTATCCATTGCCCCCCATGCCATCTATTCGGTCAGCGAAAAGGGGTTGCGCCACACGGCCCAATTGAGCAACCGATACGGCTTGCTCTACCACATCCACATGTCCGAAACCCTTGGCGAAGTCAACAACTGTCTCAAAGATCATGGCTGCCGCCCCTACCAATGGCTGCAACGGCTAGGCGTGCTCGACCTTACCCAGGGTCGGTTCTCTGGCGCCCATAGCCTGCATCTCAGTCCCGAAGAGATTCAGCTCGTCGGCCAATACCAAGCCACCGTTACCCACAACCCCTGCTCCAATCTCAAACTCGGTTCCGGCCATTTCTTCCCTTATATCGAACTGCGCGATGCCGGTGCCAATGTCACTTTGGGAACCGACGGCAGCGCCTCCAGCAACAACCTTGATCTCATCGAGGCTGCCAAATTCATGTCGTACCTTCAAAAAGGCATCCGCCAGGATCCCACCATACTCCCGTCGCACGAGCTACTCAAAATCATGTCGTCCAACGGATTTAAAGCACTCGGAATCCCCGCCGGCACAATAGCGGTAGGTGCTTTGGCCGACTTGCTGCTCGTCAACACGCATCACCCTGCCTTTATCCCCAATCACGACACCCTGGCCAATCTGCTCTACGCCGCCCACCCCGACTGTATCGACACCGTGTTCTGCAATGGCAAACCCGTCAAATATCATGGTGTGATCCCATCCCAGGCCGAAACCTTTAGCCAGATTCAGCGAGTAACGAGCAAACTTATGCAATAATACATCATCACCACAATTGTAAGCATCCCTTATGACCCGACAATTTCTTTTGGCATCACTTATCTTCTTGTCGCTCTTTGCCTCATGCACCATCCCCGACAATAGCGACAAACAGATATTTCGATACAACGAGTCTGCCGGCATCTCCACCCTCGACCCCGCATTTGCCAAAGACCAAGCCATCATCTGGGGGTGCAGCCAGATTTACAACGGACTCATCCGCCTCGACGAACATCTTCAACCCCAACCCTGTATTGCCAAGCGGTGGATCATTTCGCCCGACGGAAAGACCTATACCTTCATCCTTCGCAACGATGTCGAGTTTCATCATTCCGAACTCTTTGGCAATGCCGATTCCACCCGCATTGTCACGGCCTCCGACTTCCTCTATTCTTTCCAACGCATCCTCAATCCCGATTTAGCCTCTCCCGGTCGCTGGGTTTTCTCCGAAGTGGATCATTTCCTCGCCCCCAACGACACCACCTTTATCATCAATCTCGCCCACCCATTCAGTCCTTTCCTCAGCCTTTTGGGCATGGCCTATTGTTCCGTAGTTCCTCACGAGGTGGTTGAATATTATGGTCCCGACTTCCGTCAACATCCTTGCGGCACAGGCCCTTTCCAATTTCAGCTCTGGAAAGAGAATGTAAAACTTGTGCTGCGTCGCAATCCGCATTATTTCGAGTGCGACTCCCTGGGGCATCCCCTCCCCTACCTCGATGCTGTAGCCGTCACGTTTATCGTTGACAAGCAAACCACCTTTCTTGAGTTCGTCAAGGGCAATCTCGACTTCATGAATTCTCTCGACGCATCCTACAAAGACGAGCTGCTCACGCGTACAGGCCAGCTGCGCCCCAAATACGCCAATAGCATTGTAATGGAGAGCACCCCCTTCCTCAACACCGAGTATTTAGGATTCCGTATGGAATCGCCAGCCTCACCCCTGCACGATGTACGCATTCGCCTGGCCATCAACTACGGATTCGACCGCCAAAAGATGATGAAATATCTGCGCAATGGTATTGGCCAACCGGGCATTGGCGGCATGGTGCCTTGCGGCCTGCCCGGGTTTGATACCGTGGCCGGTTATGGCTACAACTATGATCCCGCTAGGGCGTTAGAACTACTGCAGCAAGCAGGCTATCCCCATGGCAAAAACCTGCCCACCATCACTTTAGCCACCACTAGCAGCTATCTCGACCTCTGCAAATATATCCAGCAGCAGCTCAGTCTCATCGGCATCAATATCAAAATAGATGTCAATCCCCCAGCCGCCTTGCGCGAACAAATAGCACAAGGCCGAAGCAGTTGGTTTCGTGGCAGCTGGATAGCCGACTATCCCGATGCCGAGAACTACCTCTCATTGTTTTACAGCCCCAACAGATGCCCCGATGGGGCCAACTACACTCGCTTCAGCAATGCCGAATACGACCGCCTTTACCGCCTAGCCAAGTCGCACCCCGACCCCATGTACCGCAACCAACTTTACCGACAACTCGACAGCCTCATTATGGCGCAGGCGCCTGTGGTAGTGCTGTATTACGACCAAGTGCTCCATTTCACCCACCCCAACATTCACGGACTCAAGACCAATGCCATGAATGCTCTGGATCTCAGAGAAGTGAAGGCAATGCTCCAGTGAAGCATTGCCGATAGCGCAGCGGAGAAATCAACGCTTGCCGTTGATATG
>JAKSMO010000080.1 GCA_024400545.1 Bacteroidales bacterium
TCGATGCGACCGCGACTGGTGCGGTACTCAGCTTGCACATAAAAGCCCATCAGCTTGGCCACTATCCACACCACATTTTGATAATGGTTCTCCAAATCCTTGACCAATTCGTAGGGCGTGTCGGCAAAGAGGCTGCGCAGGCGTTCCAAGAACTGCTCAGTGCGGCCGGCACGGACATCCTGCACAAAGTTCTTCACGTCGAAACTGGTGCTTCCCTGTCGGCATGAAGTGTAGAATGGCAAGAGATATTTGGCAAAACCTTCCGAAACTTCCTCGTTGGGGAATCCCAGTTTGTAGGTTCCAAACTCGGAGTCGTAGCCCTTGATGGTGAGGTATCCACTCTGGTAGATGACCGGGATGGGGTTCTGCGAAGTGATATCGATAGAATTGAGCGTGTCGGCATCGGTCTCATAACTGGCCATCTGCTCAAGGTTGGTATCATGCTCTTGGAGCAGCTGGACGAGATACGAAGGTGTGCCGGTCTCAAACCAGTAGCTGCCGAATTTTGACATGTCAAGCGTGTTGAGCACACTAAAAGGATTATAAACCCCGGGTGCGGTCTCCTCAAAATGATACCCATCATAACGTTGGCGCAGTTGGGCTATACATTCGTCGCGGGTCAGCTTGTTGGCTTCGGCCAGGCGGTCGATATGGGCGGGGAAGTTCCCTAAGAGTTCTTCCTCGGTGATGCCGCAAATATCGTAATAGCGGCGGTCCATCGAGATATCTTTGAGGTTGTTCAAGTCGCTGAACACACTTACCTTGCCGAACTTGGTGACGCCCGTAAGCATGGCAAACTGAATGTGCTCGTCCATCGACTTCAATGCCCCATAGAATCCCTTCAATGTGGCTCGGTAGGCATCCTGCAACTCGATATTTCCTATGGCCTGCAACATGGGCTTGTCATATTCGTCAACCAGTATCACGGTGCGGAGACCCGTCTTTTCGTGGGCGGCCTTTATCACTTCTTCAAACCGCATACCAAGGGTCAGATTGTTTGCGGGAATATCATAGTCTCTTTCCCAGTCACGAAGAGCCTTATCCAGCTTGGTTATCAACACTTCAGGTTTGTCGTAAGTATTGGTGTTCAAGTCAAGATAGAGAACCGGGTGCTTCTTCCAATCCTTCTCCACAGTGCTGATATACAGTCCGGCGAACAGATCCTTTCGCCCTTCATAATAGCACTTGATGGTGGATAGCAGCAGACTCTTGCCAAATCGGCGTGGGCGGGAAAGAAAGTAATATTGATTGGTGTGCGTGAGGTCATAGACCAGACGGGTTTTGTCAACATATAAAAATCCCTCCTCACGAATCTTTTCAAATCCCTGTATTCCAATCGGTAGTCGCTGCAAAGTAGTGCTCATGGTTCAGTCTGTGGATGATTATTAGTGCATTAACGCAAATAACCTTAGAATATTGTACCTCCACCCAAAAATCTTTTGTAATTTGTCAACTAATAGTAGTAGGGCATATTGATATCTTAGCTTGACTATTCATGGTTAATCTGTCGCCCATTTTCGTTCTGTTGCCGCCATTCCGTCGGCGTCATCCCGGTAGTTCGTTTAAAGGCTCTGCGGAACGAGTTGGCCGAATTATAACCCACCACACTCACAATAAAATCCACCTTCTCGCCCTTTGTCAGCAACTCTTTGGCCTCATTCACCCTGAACCCATTCACATAGTCCAGAAAGCTCGACTTCATCACGTCGCGCATAAAGTAATAGAAATAAGACGAATTGGTCCCCAGTCGGCTGACCATATCATCCACGCACAGCTCCGGATTGCGATACAGCCTGTCCGAAAGCATCAATTTATTCATGTGCTCCGCCATCTTGCGTTGCTGCACCTTAGTGAAGAATGTGTCGGCAGTCTGCCGGTATTCGTCCAGGGGCTCCTCGTCCTCGTCCATGGCGTCGAGCGAGTCCGCCATTTCCTGGCGAGCGCTTTCATGTTTCAATGAGTCCGAAATCTGCGACGTCATATTATAGGCAAAAAGCACATACACGGCCATCTGCATCACGGCGTAAATGATAAAGGGCAGGTCGGGGTCGTTGCTGATGCACACATACCAGTAAAAAGGATATAGCCAGAACATGACAAACAGCACAATCACTATCCAAAACATCCTGTGCTTATCGACATTGGAGTAGTAGAATGCCAGCGACTTGTTGAAGGCTCGAACCCTCAACAGCATTATCAGTGAGATAGCAAAGAGCCATACCGCAGTGAGTATCGAGAAAACAAGGATACTATTTGTAATCAGATAGACTGCGAAAACGATAGCAATCGACAGCCCGACAAGCGCCATCGAACTGCGGCGCGGATAACGCGAAGTGATGAGCGCCAAAAACGACATCATGAACAGCGACATAATGACGAGGTCGGCGAAAGAATATAGGTAGCTCAACCAAGCCATATCGCCTATAAAGAATCGATGGAGAAAGCCGTATAGCACCGTAAACGACTCCAAAGCGAAAGCCATACTGGCCAGGTGGAGCGAAGGCACAACCTGGCCGCCGTGCTTGAGCCGCTTATACGAAATCTGCAGCGAGATGCACAACGCCAGGTCAAGGCAGTAGTACATACCCAGCACGAAACATCTCAAAACACTAATGGCATTCATCGTCTATAATACGCTTTTCAAAAAAAAAACATGCAAAGATACAAATTTTTCGCCAAACCATGCCCATTATAAGTTAAAAATTAAGCACCATTTTCGTAAATGTCGCAACCAATAACATATCTTAATACCAAAATAAATGATATGGTAATTATTGGCTAATGCGAATGATAACAATTGTTTACAATGGAACAATTTCATAAATTTAGGCAATGTTAACATACATATTCATAATCGCCCTCCCTGCCGTGCTTGCATGTGCCACCCAAACCGATGATTAATGTTAATTTTGCAATCAAAAAGTAATTCGAAATCAAAAATCAATTAAACAAATTTATTAAGATGAACAACATTACAAAAGAAACAAAAGCGTACATTGCTCCCCGGGTGCGAGCTGTCAGCTTCAATGTCGAGCGCGGTTTTGCCGGAAGTGGTGAATTCACACCTGCCAATGGTACTGGACTTGAAGGACTATTCTACAACAGTCAAGATGGTGTAAACGACAACTACGACGATTTTTTCACCCGCCCCACTCAAAATTAATAGGGATAATATTTAATAGATTTATTTAGGTTCGATAAAATAAGATGAAAAAAACTTTAGCAATTCTTTTCAGCGCAGCCCTGCTGTCCTTGGCTGCCACCTCCTGCCAAAAAGAAGAATTGGAAGCTGTCAACCATGCTTGGAAAGCTTCCGGCAACTGGAGCAGCAATGTCTTCTCCGCCTCTTTCTCGTCCGACAATGGCAAGACTTCCATGAACGACCAATACCAAATCGTTTGGACCGCCGGCGACCAGATCCGTATCCAAAATGATGCTGGCCAGGCTCTCAACTATAACATCGTTGAGATCAACGATGATGGTACCCTCTCCAAATTCTCTGTGCCCCAAGGCAGCGACGAACTGGAAGGCGACTACTTCACCGCCACATATCCCACCTCTTTCGATGGTGCGAGCATCACCCTCCCCGAAACTCAGACCTACGATGCCTCCAAGCATCTGGTCGATTTCCCCATGTATGCCGAAAGCCCCAGCCACATCCTGCAGTTCCACAACCTCTGCGGTGTGCTCGAGCTCACCCTCCAGCAGGCCAACATCAGGGTTAAAGAAATTATCGTCTCCACCGACCAGAACATCACTGGCAACTTCAGCGTTGGTCAAGATGGCGACTTGAAATGTATCAAGGCCGAAGATGCCACCGGCAACAACCGTACTGCCGTCAAACTCGACTGCGGCAATGGCGTGAACATCAGCAGTGCTACCCAGTTCTACATCTATCTGCCCGTCGCCGAGTTCACCAAGTTCGACATCGAGGTAGTTACCACCTCTGGCGCCACCTTCACCGCCAAGAAGAATGACAACAGAGCTATGCCCTTCCAACGCAACCGCGTGAAGACCGTCAGCCTCAACAACCTCACCTTCCACAAAAACCCCGACAATGGAGTCAAAGGCCTCTACTCCGTTTCCGCCAACCAGCGCGTGTATATCGCTCACGGCAACCTGTTCTACAAACTGCCTTGCACACATACAGAGAGGGAATGGACTTTGGTTTACCCGTTCTATCGAGATGTTACTATCACCGACACTGCCGGCTACTGGGGCTTCTACCGTGAGCAGTGGGGACACTATCATAGAGCCGCTCAAACGGGTACTTCTGGCGACACGCTCAGTTTCTTCCCATTCGGTTTCACCAATTCGAAAATTTACGACCGTCGCAACGAGGGCGATAACACATTCGTAGAATGGGGAACACAGGCAGAAGTAAAGAGTTCGACAGTGAATGGCATCCCCCGCGGCATTGGCGACCACTGGCGCACCATTACTGGTGACGAATGGGAATACCTTTTGTTCCAACGCCCCATGGTTTTCGGCACACCCAGATTTGCCGCAGTCGTAGTCACATTGTCCAACGGCCGCACCACCAAGGACTGCCTCATACTTTACCCCGACCGCTACAACCCCTCTGACTATGCCCCTAAGCCTAATGTTCGTGGTGAGGCTCAATCCGTATCCTGGAGTGAGTACCAGCTGTACGAAAGCCTCGGCTGCGCCTTCCTGCCTGCCAATGGCTTCAGAAACAACGGTACTGCCATTAACACAAATGCAACAAATGGTAATCTTGAATGCCTGTATCATTCATGCGACAGACTGCCTGCAGGTCATGAATTTTACGGAACCCACTCTAGAGGAATAGTTGGTGACTTATCCTTGGCCGAAGAAGTTGGTGACAATATGAGAATGGGCGGCCTTGCCTTCTCCTGCGGCCACAATGTCCGCTTGATGATGAACGAGGAGCATGGCCCTGTGGAGTCAAGCACCCCCATCCTGTAATGCACCAAGAACCTTATCTATAATAGCAAAGAGATGACTCATTCCCGAGTCATCTCTTTTTTTTTATTCCTCCGCAGTCCCACTCTTCCTTTGTTACTTATCTTATATATATCCTATACATATCCTATAGTTATCCTATGCTTGATAGAATAAGTATAGTATATGTATAGGATATATATAGTATAACGGGCGAAGGTGGGGCAGGGGAGTGAGGGTGGGGGTGTCAGTCTTTCACGTGCTGCAGCCGCCATTCGGTGGGCGTTTGGCCGGTCACGCGTTTGAAAGCGCGGCGGAAGGTGGTGTCGGAATTGAAGCCCACCCGCATGATGATATAATCCACCTTGTCGCCCTTTATCAGCAGCTCTTTGGCTTCCTCCACCCGGTAGCCGTTCACATAGTCGAAAAAGCTGGTGTGCATCACGTCGCGCATGAAATAATAAAAATAGGAGGCATTGGTGTCGAACCGCTTTACCAGGTCGCTCACACATAGGTCTGCCGATCGGTACAGCTTGTCTTTGGCCATCATTTTTTCAAGCTGCGCCTTCATCTTCTGCTGCTGGTCGGCCGTGAAGTAGTCGTCGGCCGTGCGTCGGTCGGGGTCGTCGGTCAGGGGGACTTCGTCGGGGGTGGTGGCGGTATTGTCCGTCAGGGTTGGCTCGCCCACCTCGGCGCTCATGTGTGCCAATGACGAGAGCAGGGTGTTCAGCAGCACTATGCCCATGCTCATCCACATGAGCGAGAAGAACACATAAAAAATATTGATAGCACGCGCAGCGACACTGGCATATAGGAAAAACGGATTGAGCGCGAAATTCAACACAAAGAGGAGAATGAGTCCGGCCAGTCGCCGATGGTCGCCCCTGAGTCGGCACATCTTGATCGACGCACGGCAGCGAACGACCCGTATGGCAGATATGACCAGCATCACCGTCAGCCATGCCCCTACCAATCCCACGAACAGCGACAGCATAGATATGGCGAGGGGAAGAAGGGTGAGGCTGGCCGACAGACTTATGGCCGCGAATGGAAGGACGGCATATCCGTACTGTTTGAAAAACGAATAGTTGGTCCAAAGAAATAGCGCGGCAACCAATACGTCAACGGCAGGAATCAGATAGGCTGAAATGATTGTTCCGGCGGGCAGAAAGTCGCGAATCAGTTCCAGCAGTGCCGGCACAGTCAGCATGAGCAGGGCAAACCCAATCCTTCGCAAAGCGGTTCCGTTGTGTGCCTCTATTATCGCCCCGGGGCACCTGTATAGAAGCGAGAGTCCCAGCAGAAGCACAAGTGAAATGAACATTCCCGAACCAAAATAAAAAAGGATAGTGAATATTGGCATATAAAAAAAGGATTATGTAATGTGGAATAATGGTGCAAAAGTAATAAAAATAATCCAAAAATCCGCACTTCGAAAAATAAAACCATAATGCGAAAATATTCATGAATGCGACAAATGTGTAAAAGGGAAGATTGAAAATTGCCGTAGAAGAATGCGAGTAAATAGCTATAATACAACTTCTCAAAACCTGTATCTATTGTCAAAAACATTCATAACTGCAAGCGTCAATTTTGCTGAGCATAAAAATTCCCTTCCCAGTGAGCGTATATGTGGAGCTTAGCTGTTTTTGGGACAGAAGTTAGCAACATACCCGCATGATATTTTAAAAGAAAACGATTTGATGTGTAAGGGCTAAAGCCTGGAGCCTTGGCGGCGCGGTGGCCTTATGAGAGCAAGGCTCTCAACGCCCACCACTCCGCCAATCCTCCACCCCTTTTTTCAAAGGGGGCACTTACACATCAAATCCGAAAATCTCCCTTCGGTCGCAAAAATATCGCTCACTATCGTGAGCAAAAACAAGAATGCCTTCTTTCCCACATTTGTTGCAAGGCATTGATCGTCAAATTGTATTTTATTTTTGCGACCGAAGGGAGCGACATTTTCGAAAGTTTTCGCTGTTGGCAGGCAAGCGCAACGCCAGCTTCCGCCCTGCCTCAAAGCAGGGCTGCCAACAGGTTTTCTTTTAAAATATCATGCCGGTATGTTGCCAACTTCGCAGCACAAAAACGGGGGAAATGGCACCCAAAAAATGCTCCAATATCATGGTTCAACAAAATTCCCGCCATGGTTTCTTAACGTTTTTAACATCAAAAATCGAAAATTTGATTTTTTTTCTTTTGTTTTGTTTACAAATAGTTAATCCATGCAATATTCTTCATGAATGATGTTGCAGGGTCTAATTATTTTGTTAGAAGCCGGAAGTTTCGGTGTGCCTACCAAAATTCTAAGATATATAGTATTTTTGCACTCCGAAATTAATTGTTCGGCACAGGCTAAAACAATAATGTATATTGAAAAAATCTGTAAAATAAATGTATAATTTTAATAAACGATGAAAAAAAGTAATGATGAAAAAAAGGGCTATCTTGCCCCTGTAGTGAAATCGGTTTCTTTCAAAGTCGAGATAGGCTTTGGAAACAGTGGTCAATCACTTGCTCCTTTGCAGTTTGATGGTGGCCCTGAAGCTTACCAACAGACTACCGATGATAATTTGGATGGCAATATTTTTGGTTTTGGTTTCTAATTTGAAAATGTAAAATATTATTATGAAGAATTATTCCAAGATATTTCTCGGCTTAATAATGGTCGGTTTGAGTTTGACTTCTTGCCAAAAGGAAGAAACTCTTGAAGTAGGTGACGGATTCCTTGCAACCATCGTTCAGGAAAGCAAGACTCACCTTGAAGATTTAAACGTAAAGTGGGATTTGAATGATGAGGTCGCTATTTTTGAAGGATCCCAAAAGGGTATTTACCGAGTTGAAGAAATAGTCAACAACGCGGCTAGTCTTCAATATGTGGATGGCATACATTTTTATGGTCCTGGTGATTATAACTTCGTGGCCATCTATCCTGCAAGCCAGACCACCACATCTTCATCTTCCTACAACATGCCTGCCACCCAGACCTATGCAGCCAACAGCGTAAGCCTCGCTCCCATGCTGGCTCAGAGCAATAGCAATTCTCTGCAGTTTAAGAATCTCTGTGGTGTGCTCCAACTTCGTTTGAAGAAATCCCAGGGCTACGTCACACGCATTGTTATTACCTGTCCTAACAAAAAAATCTCCGGTCAACTTTCTATCGGCTCAGCATACGGCAACAAGCAGGTTGAAGCAGGTTCTTCTGCAACCCAAGATGCCGCAGAGAATAAGATTATCCTCGACTGCGGTACTGGTGTGAATATTTCTAATTACACCGACTTTTTGATTTACCTCCCCGTTGCCACCTACAACAATTTCAAGGTTTTGGTGGAAGGCAGACCCACTGCCAGCAGTTCATCTACTGAAACTTTCATGACCATGGATCTGAAGAGCAGCAACAACGTTACCTTCAATCGCAATCATATCAAGAAAATCGACCGAATCCTGCCTTCCCCCAACTCCACCAAGGGTTTGTTCTCCATCGATGGCAGCCACCAGGTCTTCATTGCCAATGGCAACTTGTGGAATACTGTAGGCCCTCTTAACACCAACTACAACGACCATTGGATTTTCGCCGAACGTCCCTATGACTTTATCGGAACCATCGCTGATGGCACCCACCAAGGAAAGTGGAACCGCTTCAGCTGGGCAACTACCGATGATGCAACCTTGGATGGTATGTCCATGTACGACCATCAAGTTCTTAATACTCTCCGTGGAAATTTTAAAGACTTTGGCAACCACACCATTTCTGGCGACCCTGCCGGCACATGGTTCACCCTCACCGAAAACGAATGGATGTATCTACTTGGAATGTCTAGTGTTAATTGGAATGTTTCATACAATGGCGGTCGCTTAGCCGCAGGCAAAATGTATTGGGACGAACCAGGTGATGTCGCCGCCGACAAGGCTTTCGGCTATTGCTATGTCATCCCAGAACAAGGCGCAGACTACATTGTGTGCAAGTATAATGGGCGAGATGTTCATGTCAACAGAACATTCTTCACGACAAACGCAACCACACAAAATCACACTGTAAACAATAAGACCATAAGGGTAGTTCATAGTGGAAAAGTGATTAATGGATTGGGTACTAATGACGAATTTGCTGGCATACCTTGCCTTGTTATCTATCCCGACAGATTCCCCAAAAGCAAGATGCTCATATCTGAAGAATATTATTATAATAATCATGCTGTGGCGATTACTGATGCCCGGTACCAAGAACTGGTCGAATTAGGCTGCGCATTCCTTCCCTTGCTCGGACAGGGCCAAGCCCAAGGTCAGAATGCAAACAATGAAATCCGCAACGTACTCACACACGGCTATTATTGGACTAGAACCGGTGAGGGGCAATCAGCAAAATGCCTAGTGCTCAGCCACCAAGCACCGGACATCGTATGTAGATTTGACCCCGATACTCGCGGTAATGGTAATGCCGTCCGTCTGATGCAACCCGCTTGGGACGTTGCAGCCAACACTTTATACTCAGGCTCTCGCACAGGATTCTAACCATAATTTGGAGCTTTGCTTCAATTTGATTGGTAACCTTTCCTGCACTTGTGGCCTATCGAGCCATTGGTGATGGACGAGAAGCAATAGGCATCCAGTCCCAATATCCAATCATCAAATTGAAGCCTAACTGAAAGTAATGACAATCTACGATTTGAATACTTCTTCACCAAATCTATCAAAATAATCTGTTCTTTAAGGGTCTCCGCTCCGGAGGCCCTTATCTTTTGCCCCCGTCTGGAAGGCGGCACCATATAGTCAGATCTGATCAGTCAGCCTAGCATATCCTGTGCTGCCCTCCAGCCTGAAACGAGTCAGGCTACTAAACCCATATACCAGCTAAACCCATATACTCATCAACCACTATACTTCCGCTGCCCTTTTTCGTGTCTTCCAGCCTTGCACGCAAGGCCATTTCTGCGAGTTTTCACCACTGCGTCAAACAACCGAAACAAGAAAATTTCCGTTTGTTCCGTGTTTTCTGTAGGCAAAAAACGCATCGCTGAACGTGATTTGACAAAATTTGTCGCATCACTAGTATTTATAATACAATAATCTGTCAGGTCTTGCGTTATACTCAAAATTATATATTAAATCATGGATACCACTTTGCAGCGACTTCCGATTGGAATACAGGGTTTTGAAAGTCTTCGAAACGACGGTTATCTTTATGTGGATAAGACCCGTCAGGTATATGAACTTACGCATACCAATCGTTATTATTTCCTTTCGCGCCCACGCCGATTCGGCAAGAGCCTGCTGCTCTCCACCATCCGGCACTATTACGAGGGCCGGCGCGACCTGTTCGAAGGACTGTACATCGCCACCGTGGAGAAGGAGTGGAAGAAGCACCCGGTGCTGTATCTGGACTTGAATACAAATAAGTTCGACAAGCCAGAGGTGCTGGAAAGCAAACTGGACGACACACTTCACGAATGGGAAGAGGTCTATGGCGCTCCCGACCGCAATTTGCCATTGGGTATGCGTTTTGAAAAGGTGATTAGAAAAGCCCACGAGAAGACCGGCCTGCGCACAGTGATTTTGGTTGACGAGTACGACAAGCCCATGCTGCAGGCCATCGGCAACACCGAGCTGCAGGATGCCTACCGCGCTACGTTGAAAGGCTTTTATGGCGCATTGAAGTCGATGGACGAGCACATCCAGTTTGCCATGCTTACGGGAGTGACCAAGTTTGGCAAGGTGAGTGAGTTCAGCGACCTGAACAACCTCAAGGATATATCGATGGACCGCCGATACTACGAC
>JAKSMO010000081.1 GCA_024400545.1 Bacteroidales bacterium
CAAAGATGGGGGAGTCGGGGCAATGATACAGGACTGGGCACTTCTTCCAATTCTTTTCCGCAGTGGCGAAATGCAGCCCTTCGAACAGCTCGCACTTGCCCGCATAGTAGCACTTGATGGTAGCGAGCAGCCGCCTCTCGCCAAACCTTCGATGCCGGAAGTACACTTATACTATATTTATTCTATAGTTATCCTATAGTTATACTATATATAATAGGATAACTATAGGATAACTAAGGTATAACTATAGGATAAATGGCAAAGCTTAAGTGGGGCCAGGGGGATGCCGACTAGGTGCTTAGGCGAGAAAATAATTTTTTGCGGAATGAGAAAAAAGTTGTATTTTTGCAACCGAATTGGTCGCCCCCGGGCGATAAAAGGGAATGCCGTGAGAGTCGGCAACAGTCCCGCTGCTGTAAGCCTTTTTGTCTCGCATCATACACAAGCCACTGTGCTGCAAAACAACAACATGGGAAGGCATTGATGAGAGAAGGCAAAGTCAGAAGACCTGCCAGTTCGTAATATGAACCACCTTCGAGGAAAGGGAAAATATTAGATGAAAAAGAGTTTGACATTTGCCATATTAACACTTTTGTGCCTTGCCGGTGTGCAGGGGCAAGACACCGTGAAGCGATCGTTGCCCGAAATCAGCATAGTGCAGCAGCAAACCAAGCCCAACGCGGTGCTGGCGCAAACACCCACGCAGGTGGTCACGAGCGAAACCATGGAGAAACTGGGCGACGCCGTGCTGAGCGACGCCGTGAAGCGGATGGCCGGAGTAACGCTGAAGGACTACGGCGGAATAGGCGGCATCAAGACAATAAGCGTGAGGGGATTGGGCAGCCAGTTCAGCACACTTACCGTGGATGGCGTGGCCGTTACCGACTGCCAGAACGGACAAGTGGATTTAGGCCGATACACCCTGGGCAACAGCGGCCACATAAGCCTTTCCAACGGCCAGCCAGACAACAAGTTGAACTCGGCCCGCGCCTATGCCGCAGGCAGCATTGTAAATATGGAGACCGCCGCCCCACAATTTGGCGCCAAGCCCTTCAACCTTCAGCTAGGCATGGAGGGCGGATCCTACACCTACCTCTCCCCTGCCCTCTCTTTTCAGCAAAAAATAGGGAGTCACAGCTCCTTGGCTCTTTGGTGCAACTATACTCACTCAGAAGGCAACTACCCATTCACACTATACTACACCCCCTCACACAACGACAGCTGTTCGCGCGAACGCAGAGAGAACTCGCAAGTGCGGATTGGCACGGTGGATTTGAACTATTTTTACGCCCCCCGAAAGCACCAGCAGCTGCATGTAAAAATGCACTATATGCAGGGCTACCACGCACTGCCAGGACCCGTGGTGTATTATGCCTCGCGGGGAACGGAGCACAGCGAGGAGCAGTTGTTTTTTGCCCAGGCACGATACAAGCAGACGGGGAAGCGATGGGATTTCCAACTTTTGGGCAAATACCAGCAAGGCACCGACATATATGAAGACACGGCGGCCCGCAACGCAGAGCACCTAATCCACAACGACTACCACCAACAAGAGGAGTATTTGTCGCAAACCCTTCGGTATCACACGGGGGGAGCCAAAAACGAATCATTAATAATGACACTGGCCTTAGACCAATCGCTGAGTCACTTGCAGAGCAACCTATCGCGACACAACCAGGTGCAAAGGCTGTCGCTACTGGGTGTCGTTGGCGGAGAATACCAGCCCTCCTTTGCCCCTTGGGCCAAGGGGGTGAGGCTAAAGGCCAATTTGCTGGGCACGTGGATTGGCGATTATGAGATGGGGCAGAATTCCACCCCATATGCCAAGTGGTCGCCCTATATCGGGCTCAGCTGGCCGATTGGCAGGATTGTGCTACGTTATTTCTATAAGGACAATTACAGGGTTCCTAACTTCAACGAGCTGTATTACTTTACCGTAGGCCGCGATCTGCGCCCCGAAAAAGCCTTACAACACAACCTAGGCGCCACCTATCAGAGCCGACTGACCGAGCTGAACGGCCAACACACAATGCAGCACACCGCCACCTTCGATATTTATCGCAACCATGTGAGCGACAAAATAATAGCATACCCCACCAACAACATGTATTTGTGGACAATGAAAAACCTTGGCCAAGTTGAAGTGGTGGGAGCCGACCTCACTTACAGCGGTATGCTTAGCGGTATCATTGCCCACCAAAACTACTGGCCCTACGACCTCTGCCTGGGGTTGGGCTACACCTACCAGTACGCCGTTGACCGAACCGACCCTGCCGGCAAGTCGTACGGCCACCAAATTCCCTACACCCCACGTCACAGCGGCAGCATCACCCTTACGGCCAACACGCCCTGGGTGGATATCGGACTGACAACCTTGCTGACCGGCAAACGATACAGCCTGCAGCAAAATGCGCCAGAGTATTTGGTAAAAGGATTTGTCGATCAAGGTATTACACTCTCGCGCAAATTTTACCTGAAGCAAACATCACTCACTGCCAAAATACAGATACTCAACTTGTTTGACATCCAATACGAAGTAGTTAAAAACTATCCTATGATGGGTAGGAATTTCCGCATTGGGCTGACCTGGATTATATAACACAAAAACAATATATTATGAATAAAAAATTCTTATTCGGCCTAGTCTGCGCCATCGCACTGTTTGCCAGCTGCGAGAAAGACCCCACCCCCGACCCCCAACCCACCGGCAGCAACATTGTGGGCTATGCACTTAGCGAAGGCAACTGGGGAGGCAACAACGCCACCATCACGCTTATCACTACCGACGGGGCTGAGAAAAACTGGTTTGCCGACAACAACAACCGCGGCCTTGGCGAGCTGGCCCAGGACATCATCCACTATGGACACCGACTCTATGTTACCGTTTCGGGCTCGGGCAAAGTGGAAGTGATTGATGACGAAAGCGGCAAGAGTTTGAAACAAATTGACTTTGGCACCAAATATCCCCGCTATATGGTGGCCCACAACGGCAAAGTGTATGTGACCAGTTACGACAAGACCGTGAGCCGTATCGACACTGCCAACCTAGAGATTGAGGCCACCTGCCGACTGAGCGGTCTGCAGCCCGAACAACTTTGTGTGATTGGCAACAATCTGTATGTCTGCAACTGCTGGGAGAACGGTTCGGACGGCAACGCCCGCTACGACAACACCGTATCGGTGATTGACCTGGATTCCTTCATCGAAACAGACAAAATAGAAGTGGGCACCAATCCTGGAAAAATCAAAGCTCTCGACGACCATCGCTTCATCGTGGCCTGCGGCGGCAACTATGGCGACGAAGAGGCTATGTGCATGGTGGTAGATGTGAACAACAACAGCAAGACCACCCTGGAAGTAGCAGCCAGCAACTTTGATGTGTGCGGCAACACCGTCTATATGTACGCCACAACCTACGATGCTGCATGGAACACAACAACCAACTTCTACACCATGGATATCAACACCCTGGCTCCCGTGCAGATTCTAGCCAACTACAGCAGCCAGCTCAGTAGCGCCTACACCATGAACGTGAACCCCGCAAATGGCCAAATCTTTGTGGCCAACAGCGAATACGGAGCCAATTCCGACATCTACATTTTCTCGCCCGCAGGCGAAAAAATGCGCCAGGAAGAAGCCGGTATCTTTACCAATAAAGTAGCTTTTTAAAAATAGTTTTTTGTAATTTAAAAAAAAGTTGTAATTTTGCATATCCAAATCTTCATAAATAATTGAGGATTTGGATATGCGAATTTATTATTATAGATAACAATAAAAAACTATAAATGAAAAAAATAGCCCTTACCTTAGCCTTGGCAATTATTGCTTTTGCAGCCAACGCACAGATTGTGATTAGTGCCAATATTGGCGGCTCGATGAATTCTGGTTCCAAATTAATCCAAACCGACATCACTGGCGGTCAGCCTTATTCCGGCTCGCAGGTCATCAACTTCCCCCAGGAGACCACTCTGAGCGCAGGAATCAAATTTGGCTACAAATTTGGCAAATTCCAAGTAGGTTTGGCTGGTGGCTACGAGCAGATTTCCGGAACCAACCTGCCTCTCGACCCCACCATCGTTCCCATCATGCAAAATTCCATTCCCACCATTCTGACCACCGGCTATATGAACCAGAAGAATTCGGCCATCACCGTGGCACCCTACTTCCGTTATGATATCATCCAGGCTGGCGACGTATCGCTCTTTGCCGAGCTCAACGTGCTCTATTCCAAAACCCTCACACCAATGTGCTGGGCTGAAATCCATGATTCCAACATTGCTCCTGGCACCTACTTTGTGCACGACACTTCTGGCACTTTCCCCCATCCCATAAACACCACCACCTTGGGAGCCAGCATCGTGCCTGGCCTCAGCTGGCAGCTTTCGTCACATTGCGGTATCGACCTTTATTTCGATTTCCTCGCAATTGCCTACACTAAGGCAACCACCACCCGCACCGACATCAACCACATTTTCGACTTTGTAGGTACCCTCCCGATGCATTCCTATACCGAAACAAACTCCACCACCACCGAACAAAATTTTGGCGCAGCTATCAAGGGAACGCCGTTGCTCACCAGTGTGGGAATCAACAACTGGGTCCGCGTGGGCTTCAACTTCACATTCTAAGACATTTTGAATCATGAAGAAATTATTCTTTTCACTCATACTTATGGGCATCTTCACTGCGGCAAACGCCCAGTTTGCTGTCAGTGTTCACCTTGGTGGTGCCTATTCAAATGGCACAGCTGCCTACAATTCGACCTACTACGGCTACAACGTCCGTTACGATGATAATGCCCAACTCATCATCACTGACACCACCTACGGCAACAATTCCGGCCCCATAAACGCCGACGTACCCATCGACGTTACTGGCGGTATTAAGATTGGTTACCAAACCGGACGACTTCAATTCGGTCTTGCCGGCCGCGCCTCTTGGAGCTACGTTTCGGGCGATTTTACCCCTGACGATTACAACCAATGCAACCCCAATATCAACCCTAAGGACTTCATTAACTTGAACTGGGAGTTCGACGACCTGCAAGGTTTTTACAACCAACAGCAATACAGCTTTGCCATTGCTCCCTATGTGCGTTACGAACTCATCCAGCTTGGCGATGTAGCATTCTTTCTTGAGTTAGACGCTTTTTACAGCCAGTCGCTCAAGCCCAAACGTCACGAGTTCCTCGATTTCTACCACAAAGAGATGCACCACACCCACGACGACAATAAAGTAGTGGATCGTGAAGCCTCCGGCTTTGGTGCCGAACTCATTCCCGGCATGAGTTGGCAACTCAGCGAGCACTGCAATATCGATCTTTATTTCGACCTGCTCAACCTGGCTTATGCCCAGCAGTCGGAAAAGGTTACCACCGTCACCAAAGAGTGGGACGTAATCACCGAGCCCAACATCATTTCCAAAATCAACACCGTTACCACCACCACTACCACCACCACTATCGGCTTTGCCACAAACGGAGCTCCCTCCATCAGCGGATTGAACCGCAGCTGGGTACGCGTTGGTTTCAACTACACGTTCTAGAAAAAATCTTTTTTTCATCCCCAAAACCAATCCCTACATGTTGTTCATGTGGGGATTTCCTTTTCCATACAATATTATAGCCACGCATGCGTTATTATAAAATGCAATACCTATCGCACTATCATTCACCCTTGGGCGCCATCACACTAGCAAGCGATGGCGAACACTTGATAGGCCTTTGGTTCGACGGGCAAGAGCATTTTGCCAGCACCATCACCGCAGCCAAGGAGGAGCACAACCTGGCCATCTTCCACGAAACCCAGCGTTGGCTCGACCAATACTTTGCGGGCCAATGCCCCGATTTCACCCCCAAGCTAAAGGTTATGGGCACAGAATTTCGGAAGCTAGTATGCGACATCATGTTAGCCATTCCCTATGGGAGCACAACCACATACAAGGATATTGCCCAACAGGTTGCCGCAAAGCTAGGCAGAAACAGCATGTCGGCCCAAGCCGTGGGTGGGGCCGTGGGGCACAACCCCATCTCCATCATCATTCCCTGCCACCGCGTAATTGGCACCAATGGCAGTCTGACGGGCTATGCTGGCGGACTCGACCGCAAAGTACAGCTATTGCAACTAGAAAGAAACAATATATTAATCCATTAAACAACAGCATTATGAACGAAGTAATCAAAAACATTATGGAGCGCCGCAGCTGCCGCTGCTTTGACCCCAACCGTATGCCCGCTACCGACCTCATTCAGCAAATTGCCGAAGCAGGCACTTGGTCGCCCACTAGTCGCGGACAGCAAAATCCCATTATCATTGCCGTCACCAACAAGGAGCTGCGCGACCGCATCTCCCGCATGAACGCCGCCGTGATGGGATCCGACTCCGACCCCTTTTATGGTGCGCCCTGTATGCTCATCGTGCTAGTAAAAGAATCCGAGAATGCCATGTACGACGGCCCAATCGTCATGCAGACCATGATGTTGGCTGCACATTCTCTCGGACTCAACAGCTGTTGGATTCATCGTGCAAAAGAAGAATTTGAAAGCGAAGAAGGCAAACAGATACTCCGCGACCTTGGCATTGAGGGCAACCACATTGGCATCGGACACCTGGCCCTCGGCTATGCCGCAGCCCCCATCCCCGAGCCTAAACCTCGCAAAGAAAACTATATCTATTGGGTAAAATAACAACGCATTATGAATATGAAGAAGATAGCCCTGAGCCTTTTCGCCTTGTTCTGCACATTAATCATCAGCTGCGGACAGCAACAGCAACAAAACGAAGAAGAGACACAATACGAAGTCACCATTAGCACTACCGAGGGCGACATCACCGTGGTACTCTATAACGACACACCCCTTCACCGCGACAATTTCGTGCAGCAGGCCGAAGCTGGTTATTTCGACTCCACCCTTTTCCACCGTGTCATCCGCGACTTCATGATTCAAGGTGGCGACCCTACCAGCAAACAAGCCGAGCCCGGCCAGTTTATTGGCAACGAGGGACCCGAGCCCACCGTCCCCGCCGAATTTCGCTATCCTACGCATTTCCACAAACGTGGTGCGCTAGCCGCTGCGCGCGAAAGCGACGACGTCAACCCGAAGCGTGAAAGCTCAGGCTATCAGTTCTATATTGTTTGCGGTCGCACTTTCCCCACCGACTCGCTACTGGACATGGCCGACAGCCGCATGTATGCCTACAGCGGCCAGCACATCACACCAGAATTACGCGAGTATTACCGAAACAATCCCGGAACCCCGCATCTGGATGCCAGCTATACAATCTTTGGCGAAGTAATTGATGGCATGGACATTGTTGAAAAAATCCAAACCGCACCCACCGACTCCAACGACCGCCCCCTCACCGATGTTCGCATCCTTGGCACCACCATCAATAAAAAATAGCACCCTCATGGACCTTCAACTGCACAAGAAATTCTACACTGAGCTCACCATTCACGAACTCTACGAATTGCTACGCGTGCGCAGCGAGGTATTCGTGGTGGAACAAAACTGCGTATATCAGGACCTTGACGGCGACGACCAAGCATCCATACATCTGTGGATTACCCGAGACGACAAAGTGGTAGCACTCTGCCGCGTATGTCCGGCAGGCACACACATGCGGGAGGTGTCCATTGGCCGCGTAATCACCACCGAACGAGGTTGCGGCTACGGCAAGCAGATTATGCAGGCCGCCATCCAAGCCGCCATAGATCATTTCCAGGCCGAGCTCATCGTCATCGAGGCACAAGAATATGCCAAAGGATTCTACGAGAATGTCGGATTCAAGCAAACCTCCGAACCTTTCATCCTCGACGGCATCCCCCATATTGCCATGGTTTACAAAAGATAGCGCATTAATATTACATGAAACAAGCAATCTTTATCATAACAACGCTATTGGTGGGAATGACGAGCATGGTTTGCAGCCCCAAAGCGCAAGCCCAGTGCGCAGAAATGTTCGACACCATCCCGCTGGAAGGCTACAACGTATCAGACACCAGCATCATGCATCTGCTTGACCGAGTGGTGGATGGACTTGCCAACAGCTACCATTGGAACGATGAGCAAAAATTGAAGAATTGCCTGGAAGACTATCGTAAAAGTCACAGTGGAGATTACCTTGAACTGTATGTCCAAAGCGGAGCCTCACGCATTTGTCCCGAATGCGAGAAGGCACTGCAGATAAACACGACTTTCTACGAACAAGCCGCCCCCAACAATGCTATTGGCTACATTGACTATAAGGGGCGTGTGTTTTTCATCACCTCGAAAGACAAAGTGCTGATGCAGATGCTGCACAAGACGGCGCATACAAGACGCTTTGCCCATGTTGCATACACATCCGACAATGCTGTCATCTGGGATCCACCCACTTGGATATACCTGTACCGACAGGGATCGTGGCACGTGTATATGGAACTGCCAATGGGCTATTGACTCATACTAACACATGTAAAAGACTGCCATGAAAAAGTTACTGATATTTGTAATGTTGTTTTCTTCTTTTGGAATGCGTGCAATGGCGCAGATCGATAGCACATACATCCCTAAAAATCTCAAGGACTGCATCAGGGTGCTCGACTCCATATTGCCCGACTCCACAAAAGCCCAGTATGCGGCAATTGATGAGTCTGCGTTTATCGGTGCCAGCCATTTCGGCATGGGCTTGACAATCCGCAACACCTGGGGCCTATGGCGGGGCTCAAGGCTCAGCGAGTATTTCGTCAAAAAGGGAGTGCATCATCCCGACGACATGTCGGGCATCATACTCCGTTGCTATCATCGCCACCTCACTGGCAAGCCGATGCGGGTGCACGAACTGATTCGTCACACCCGTCACGCTTGGCGCAAGGAATATGGCCGGGTGAAGACGAGAACGATAAAAGGTGGCAACAACAAAAGTTTCGAAGAGAACGCTGCCTTCCTCAACCTGCCTAGAATTGATAGCGTTACGGGAGCCTATATGGACAATCATGGCAGGAAATTGACGGCGCAGGACTCTGCCTATCTGCAACGCCATAGCGGCAGGTTCCACGGAGTGGCAAGGATAGACACTTGTGGGCACAAAGGCAATGTGAAATCAGTCACGGCCGATTCTCGAAGAGGCAAAAATCGGACAACTGCATACTATGAGTTCGACAAGCAACGAAGAGTGACAAATTGCTATAGAAAAACCTTTAGGAAAGGAGATGACGTAGGCAATTACAAGGATTGCTACCGCTACCACTACGACTCGGTTGGACTGCTGCGCGAAAAGACCGAGTACGACAGTCAATTTGAGCATGTCATATATAGATATCGATACGACTACGACTCCAACGGCTACACCATCACGGAATACGACATTGTCAACTGCTACCACCTGGCTGACGGGAGGCGTGACTGGACCTATAATGACGACACGATAGCGGGAATCCTCGATTCCTCCTATCTGGAAATCTATAATGTGGACACCGTACTGCTCGACGAGAATGGCCGCGTGATAGCAGAATTGAAGGGGGACGTGCACTTCTACCAATACGACAGCCTCGGCCGCCTAGTGGTATGGCTGACGGCTTGGCACAACTCAGAAACGGGCTGGTATGTACCGCAGGGTGGCGTCTTCCTCTACGACGAGGGTGATGGCAGGAACTACTGTCTCGATTTCAGAAACAACAATGTGACGGTGATATATACCGACAAGCACGGAAATGAGATCCGCAACTGCTTCCAAGACTACAAAGGCAAGCGGGCACCGAGATGCCTCCGCATCCGCTACGACCGCCACGGCAACCCAAAACGAATCAAGAACCTACGCGACGGTTCAACCATTAAGTATCATTTCCGATATTATTGATCCTAACAAGTGGTGGCTGGCCCTCGCGCTGACAATTACCGAGAGTCGCCCCAAAGAGATAGTCATCGTCATCAAACTAGTAGTAAACCTCACTAATCAGAACAATCAACAAAAAAACAATTTCTGACATGCAGAACTCTGAGAAACAATGGTTCGGTAGAAAATAGTTAACAATTAGGCGGCAGGAGCCGCGATATTAAAGAGTTCTTTGACAATTTTGGCATTTATTGACTTGTTATCTTCGCTGACGTTGCTCCACCTCGGCAAAGCTCAAGCAAGCTTGGCTTTGCGCTCGGTTTCCGCAACGTTATCTTCGCTGACGTTGCTCCACCTCGGCAAAGATCAAGCGAGCTTGGTTTTGCTCTCGGTTTCCGCAACGTTTGGACGGAACCCCGACATGATAAAAAATCGGTTCATGATATATGCATTGTATAACAGCGACTTAAGGTTTGCTATA
>JAKSMO010000082.1 GCA_024400545.1 Bacteroidales bacterium
TATAGGCTAGATACCTTTCATCGAGAGCGATATGCGGTGACGGCGCAAATCCACCTCTATCACCTTCACTTTCACATGCTGGTGCAGGTGCACCACCTCGGCGGGGTCGGCCACACGGCGGTTGGCCAGCTGGCTGATATGCACCAGTCCGTCTTGGTGCACTCCCACATCCACAAAGGCGCCAAAGGCAGTGATATTGGTCACAATGCCGGGCAGCACCATGCCTTCTTTCAAATCTTCAATGCGGGTCACATTCTTGTCAAATTCAAACACCTCAAATCTTGCACGTGGGTCCAGGCCGGGCTTGTCCAGCTCCTTCATGATGTCCTGCAGGGTGGGCAGTCCGCAGTCGGCGCTCACATATTTCTCAATATTGATTTTTGCGCGCAGTTCTTTGCTCTGCATCAGTTGCTCCACCGTGGCTCCGGCATCGTGGGCCATCCGCTCCACCAGGGCGTATCGCTCGGGGTGCACAGCGCTGCGGTCAAGGGGGTTGGCACTTTCGCGCACACGCAAGAAGCCGGCGCACTGCTCAAAGGCACGGTCGCCCAGGCGCTCCACTTTCTTTAGTTCGGCTCGCGAGCCAAAAGCGCCTTGCTTATTGCGGTAATCCACTATCTTGTCGGCCAATGCCGGCCCAATACCGCTCACATAGCTCAGCAGCTCTCTGCTGGCGGTGTTCAGTTCCACGCCCACACTGTTCACGCAGCTCACCACCACGTCGTTCAGGCTCTCCTGCAGCAGGGTCTGGTTCACATCGTGCTGATACTGGCCCACGCCTATGCTTTTGGGGTCTATCTTCACCAGTTCGCTCAGGGGGTCCATCAGGCGGCGTCCTATGCTTACTGCGCCGCGCACGGTCACATCATAGTCCGGAAACTCGCGTCTGGCCACGTCGCTGGCGCTATACACCGATGCGCCGTTCTCGCTCACCATCACGGCAATCAGTTTGCGGTTAAAATGGCATCGTTTCACCACTTCTTCGGTCTCGCGTCCGGCAGTGCCGTTGCCAATGGCTATGGCCTCAATCTGGAAGGCTTCCACCAGAGCTTCAAGCTTGGCTATGGCTGCCCGTTCCTCTCGCACCGAAGTGAATGGGTAGATGGTCTCGTTGTGCAGCAGCTGGCCTTGGGCGTCGAGGCACACGGTTTTGCAGCCTGTGCGGAATCCGGGGTCTATGGCCAGTATGCGCTTCTGCCCTAGGGGCGATGCCAGCAGTAGCTGGCGCAGGTTCTCGGCAAAGACGCGTATGGCCTCTTTGTCGGCCTTCTCTTTCAGCAGGTTGTAGAATTCGGTCTCGATTGAGGGGGCGAGGAGGCGCTTGTAGCCGTCGTGCACGGCCATGCGCACCTGCTCCGACGAGGCGTATTGCCCGCTCACAAACTGGCGGTCCAAAGCATCCAGTGCGGGAGTGTCGTCGTCGGGTTGCACATGCACCCGCAGCACGCCTTCTTCTTCGCCACGAAACAGGGCCAGAATGCGGTGCGACGGGGCGCGCATGGCATTCTCCTGCCAGTCAAACCACGACTCAAATTTGCCACCTTCTTCCTCTTTGTTTTTTACCACCTTGGAACTGAGCATGGCACTGCGGCGAAACACGTTTCTCACCTTGGTACGGGCTTGTGCGTTCTCGCTCACGCGCTCGGCCAGAATGTCGCGCGCGCCTGCTAGGGCGTCGTCAATGGTTTCCACCCCTTTGTCGGCATTCACAAATTTGGCTGCCAGCTGCTCAAGGTTGCAGCTGTATTGCTGCTGCAGTTCGTTGGCCAGGGGCTCCAAGCCGCGCTCCACAGCCATGGTGGCACGGGTGCGGCGTTTGGGCTTGTAGGGCAGGTATAGGTCTTCTAGTTCCGTCATGCTTTGCGCTGCCATTATCTGGCGCTCCAGCTCGGGGGTCAGTTTGCCTTGCTCACGGATAGAGGTGAGTATGGCCTCGCGCCGTTTATCCAACTCCTTGAGGCGGATGAGCATATCACGTATGGCGGTAATCTGCACTTCGTTCAGGCTGCCGGTGGCCTCTTTGCGGTATCGGGCTATAAAGGGCACAGTGGCTCCTTGTTCAAGAAGTTCTATGGTTTTCTCAACCTGGCGGTTATTCAGGTTGAGCTGCTGGGCTATAATGGCGGCGTATTGCATATTGACTATTTTTTGATTACTTTTTGTATGCCTACTCCTTCGGGAGTGGTCACTCGTGCAAAGTATATGCCCTTGGGCAGGGCTTCCAGGCTTACGCTGTTGGTGTTCTCGGCCTGCAGCACAATGCGGCCGTTGGCATCGGTCAGGGTGATGTTGGTCACATTGTCCGTGGCTATGTTGAGCGTGGCGCAGGTGGGGTTGGGATATACTTGTATGTAGGATTCGTGCGCATTGCTGATACCGTTGCTTTGGCCGGGGGTCACACTCACATTGTCCAACAGCAACCAATGCATGGCACTGCAGTTATGGTGGCGGAAGGCAATGTGGATGTCCTTGCCCGCAAATTCCGAAAAGTCGAAACTCATGTGCCTGTAGTCGGGCCCGGTTAGCATTCCCTCATAAATGATATAGGCAAATTCGTCCAGTGCTGTGCCCGAAGTGGAAACCTGCACGCTGTAGTACTCGTCGTAGTAGTGTGGGTCGTATGCGGCCACATAATAGTGCAGGGTGGCACCTTCGGCAGGAATGTATATCTTGGGCGAAATCATCCAGTTGTCGGGGATTAGCGGCATACCGGAGAAATACGATGCCGATGCGTACGCCCCAGTGCCAGAATAGGCCAGATTGTCCGAAAAGCTGGTTTCTGTTTGCATCCAGCCCAGTCCGTCTTCGTCATTGTCCACTAGGGTCCAGCACTGCATGGAGTCTTGCGCTTCAAAGTCGCAGTGATAGGGCAGGCTGCGGGTGCCGCAGTTTATCACGTCAATGGTTATCGAGGCCTTCACCGTGTCGTTGCCCCGGGTGGCTGTCACACTCACTGGGAATTGGCCGGGCAGCACCCAGCTGGCCACAGCCTGGCGTCCGTCTGTGTGCGAGTTGATGGCGTCTTCAAATTCCCATTCGTATTCGGCATTGGCGGGGCCGTCAATGTTGAACGAGACCAGCTCTCCGCAGAATGCGCTGGGCGGCGTGTCCATGTGGATGCTGAGGGCGGGCATCTCGTGGGCAGTTTTGGCTTTGATCAGCCAGCTGTAGGCGGTGCCCACCATCGAGCGGTGTAGCGGCATCCAACGTCCGTCTTCATACACAAGGCTGCTGTTCGTATCGCCGCAATAGGTTGTTTCGCAGGCGGGGAAAGCTATGCCGGGAGCCGAAAAGGTGATCCAGAGATCCTTGGTTGAGTCGATCTCAACATTCTCGTAAATCGGCAGCGTGATATAGTCGTTGGCATCATACACCGGGTAACTATAGCTGTATCGCTTGGATTCAAGCGATGGGTGCAACCCTTTTGCGGGCTGATATACCGACATCTGGAAATAGCCTTGCTCTCTTGAGAATATCTGCACGTTTTCCAGATAGTTGCGTCCGGCCAGCATGTTGGCCGGAAAACGTACACCCCAAATCGTGTAGCCTTCGCAGTCGCCGTAGCTGCCTTCCCATTCGTCGCTCATCGCATAAGTCATTACACTGTCCCAGGTCACCTCAATCACGTTCACATTCAGGGTGTCGGATGTGGATCCGAAGGCGTTGGTCACCGTGCAGATCACTCTCTCGCTGCCTGCGCTGTCCCATACCACGGTGCCGGTGGCTCCGCTGGTGGTGAGGGAACGGCCGTTGCTAAACTCCCAGGTGATGTTTCTCACGGGGTCGTAGCTGGTGTATTCGGCATAAAACGATACTTCGCTGCCGGCAATGGCGGTGGCGGCACCGTTGATACGCACCATGGGGGGCACGCCATGGGTGGGGGCCAGGCGGGCCAGGTTGAGCACGTTCGACACGGCTTCGTTCACCGGCGTGAATGTGGTGAAGCCCCAGGGCTCGTCATACAGTTTGCAGTAATAGCCCGATGGGGCAATGTACATCACGTTGGGGTTGAACATGCTGATGAAGTCGGGACACACATCGTAGCAGGTCAGGTAATCGTCGTCGTCAATAATGGTGTAGGTCACGTTGTTGCCGTTGGCATCCTGCGTCCAGTTGCCGCAGGTCACCGAGTCGGGTCCAATGCCATAAATGGCGTTCAGAGTGTTGTCGGGGTCTTCTTCAATCCAAATCACCTCAATGCCGGGCTGGGCGGCCAGCGCGTCGAGGATGCCCGAATTGTGCAGGTTCCAGCTTCTGTTGTAGTTGGCAAAGCTGTACTCCAGCACCACAGCTTTGCCACTGTCCAGAATGGCTTGCAGGTTCACGGTGTTGCCGTGTATGTCGGTGGTGGTAAAGGTTGACGCGATGTACATCCAGGAGGGTAGTAAGGTTTTGGGCTGTTGGCTACATCGGTTGATTTTCTGCGCAAATGATACAGCGCAGAGAGTTACAATAAGCAAAAATATGCTTACTTTCTTTATGCATTTGTTCATAATAGTTTTACCCTTTACGGGTTAGTGATTTAAAAGTTAAACAATTAAAAATAGTAATCAAGGTGCGATTACTAGTGCAAATATACAACTTTTTTTCTAAATAGTCAATATCAAATTTGAAAAAAAATATTATTCTGTATTTGTGTGATTCTCCACAAAAATACAGCACAGTCGGCTAATGAAAAAAAAGTCGCACATTTGTCGCGCACGCCTACTCTCTCCACCAGTGTAGCTCCAGTGCAGCTCCAGTGCAGCTCCAGTGTGGCTCCAGTGTGGCTCCAGTGCGACCAGGGTTGCTTCGGGGTGCTACCACATCAAGTCCCTTATCTGTCCCATATGTTCTCTTTTCTCAGCCTATTGGTGGAGGCCGGAACGCACATTGGGCTTACGCTGTATGCGGGGGTTGAAGCGGTGTGTTTGTGCTACTTGTGCAATAATAAAAAAGAGAGCCCGTCGCACTGACGGGCTCTCTTGGCAGATATGTTTTAAGATCTAAGGTAAAACTTATTTCTTAACAACTTTCTGGATGCTCATACCCTCGTTGCTGATAACGCGAACGAAGTAAACACCGTTGTTGAGGTTGGTCATGTCGATAACGGAAGCGTTCTCGGTCATAACAACCTTACCGTCAACGTCGATAACGCTAACTTCCTTAACGCCCTCAGCGTCGATGTTGAGGATGCCGGTGGTGGGGTTGGGGTACATGTTGAGGGTAACGTTGGTAGCCTCGTTGATGCCAGCGTTGGGGCTGTCAGCAAGGTGACCCTTGATCAACCAGGTAGCGTCGAAGCCGTAATCAGAAGCGTGATCCCATGTACTGCCGTCGGTGGACAGCCAGTCAGCGTCAGCTGCGGTGTTGGGGATGTAGAAAGCGGGGTAGGTAACACCATTGGTGTAGAAAGTGATCCAGAGGCTCTTGTCGTTGTCAACAGCAACATTGCCGCTAACATTTACGGTCTGGTAAGCATCGCTACCGGTCAGACGCTGCTGACGGCTGTAGATGCGGGTCTGAGGAGCATTGTCGCCACCCTGATAGAGGTTGAGGGTGTAGTTGCCAGTGTAGCTGCTGCCAACATAGAGCTCAACGCTCTGCATGTATTTACCAGCGGGGATAACGCCAGCGGGAACTTTCATGCCCCAGTACATAGCGCCACCATTGGTACCGATGTTGCCTTCGATATCGCCACCATTGTCATAGGTGGGGTTCATAGCGTCCATGTCGAAAACGGTAACGTTGGAAGTAACGGTGGTAGTACCGGTGGTGTTGGTAACCTCGAGGGTAACGGTGTAGGTACCGGGAGCGCTCCAGCTGCAGGTAGCGGTAGCACCAGTAGCGGTAGCGGGGTTGCCGTTCTGGAAGGTCCAGTTGATACCAGTTACCTGGTCAACGCTGATGTAGTTAGCAACGAAAGTGGCGTTGGTGCCAGTAACTACGCTGCGAGCACCACCAATCTGAGCGATAGGAGCCTGGTTGGCGCGAGGAGCCTGAGACATGAGGTTGGTCATGTAGTTCTGCAGGTAAGAAGCGTCGAAAGACTCGATACCCCAGTCGGTAGCGTAGATGGAGCAGTAGTAGCCATCAGGAGTGATGACGAAAACGCTGGGAACATAGCCCTCGTAGAGGCCACGGCAGGTAGCCATGCAGGTGCCGGCAGCGTCGTCTTCAATGATGGAATAGGGAACGGGGTTGTTGTTTGCGTCAACAGTCCAGTTACCCTGGGTGTTGGAACCAGTGCCAAGGAGGTCTTCGTGAGTGGTGCTAGCATCCATCTCTACAAAGATAGCGGTAACGCCTTCCATAGCGTGGAAAGTTTCAAGAACGCCAGCGTTGTGCATGCTCCAGCAGGGAGGACACCAGGTTGCGCTGTAGTCAACAACAACAAATTCGCCCTGGTCCAGGAGAGCCTGCAGGCTAACGGTGTTGCCATTGATGTCGGTAGCGGTGAAAGCGGGGCCAATCTGT
Organism: Bacteroidales bacterium; assembly: GCA_024400545.1. Classification (GTDB taxonomy): domain Bacteria; phylum Bacteroidota; class Bacteroidia; order Bacteroidales; family P3; genus Colimorpha. Next base: position 6,457 of record JAKSMO010000082.1, read on the forward strand.
GCCCAGGTGGGCATGGAGTTTGCCTTGCCAGCCACGAGGTCGCGAGCCATCATGGGGCGTGCGAACTGTGCAAAAGATGCGCTAGTCATCAGCACAGCGAGAAGAACGAATAAAAGTTTCTTCATTTTAGGGTTGTCGTGTTATTAGTCATCCGACCCTTCGACTTTGATTATTAATGAATTACTATATAATTTTTATCTTTGTGTTTTGCCACTTCGAAAGTGCAAAGATACATATTTTTTCAGAACTTCAAAAATTTTTGCCGCTTTTTTAAGATTTTTTGTCCCGAGATGCAAAAAAAAATGTATCTTTGCATCCGCAAATTTTGCTTTGCGCAGTGGCCTGTCTTCCCCCAAGCAGCAATGGCTACTAGCACATATACAATTTGTTGCATCAATTATTAAATACTACTCAATATGAAGAAGACCTTATTATTTTTGTCTATTGCTTTTGTGGCAATGTCGGCAATGGCTCAGGAGGCTCAGACCTTCACCCGCAAAATCCTTATCGAGCAATTCACCACTGCCCAGTGCGGCTATTGCCCTGCTGGCGCCGACCGCATCCACGAGGTGGTTGACGGCGTTAAGAACATCATCTGGATCAAGCATCACGCTGGTTTCGGCACCGACGACCTCACCAACGGCATCAACGAGACTATGACCGTCTTTTATGGCGGCAGCACTTTCGCACCCGCTATGATGATCGACCGCACCCGCTTCAATTCCAGCGATGCCGGCCCCGTGGGCAATGTGGGCAATGTGTCGGCTATCCGCGCCCTTGTGTCGCAGGCCAAAGAGGTGCCCACCTATTGCAAGATCTACACGCCCTCTATCTCGTTCGACCCCGCTTCGCGCCAGCTCACCGGCACCATCACCGGCCGTTTTAGCGATGCGGTTTACGACCAGAATACCCGTCTCACCGTCTTTGTTATCGAGGACAGCATCTTTATGCAGCAGCACGACTACTACAACGGCGTGTCGTCCAATTCTTACAATGTAGATTATTGGCACATGGCTTCGGTGCGCGACGCTATCACCAATATGTGGGGCGACGCTATCAACGTTGACGAGGCTAACGAGATGAATTTCGCCTACGATTTCTCCTACACCCTGCCCGCAGGCTATGAGTACAAGAATTGCAAGATTGTGGCCTTTATCTACAACCGCGATGCCAACAACATCAACAATAATAAGGTGATGAACGCCGTGGAGAGCGACTATCTCGACAAGGTGCTCGGCATTGGCCAGGTGGCCTCCGCTGCCAGCCTCCGTCTCTTCCCCAACCCCGCCAACGAGCGTGTGGTGCTGGAGTCGGATGCCGTTATCAACCATGTGAGCGTGGTCAACGCCATGGGGCAGACGCTCCTGCAGTGCGCCGGCAATGGCACCCAACATTTCGACATCAATCTTAGCGGTTTTGCTTCCGGCATCTACCTGGTCCGCATCCTTACCGCCCAGGGTCCCGTCACCCGTCAGCTGGTGGTGAAATAAGCACCCGATTAACACCCCAAAATCAACAGTTCTCCGTCAGCCCGACCTCCGCTCGGGCTGACGGAGCTACTTCGGAGCTACTTCGGAGCTTCTTCGGGACTAAGACCTCCCTCAAAAATCATCCCTCGCCCCCCATTCCCAATAAAATATTCTTTAACGCAAATCTCCGTGAATAAACACGAATCAGCGTAAATAATATTCTTATTTCCAAAGATTTACGTTGATTGGCGAAGATTTTCGTTCAACCCCAATAAAATATCTTTTAACGCAAAACTCCATGAATAAACGCGAATCGAACATAAATAATATTCTTATTTCCAAAGATTTACGTTGGTTGGCGAAGGTTTTCGTTCAACCCCAATAAAATATCTTTTAACGCAAATCTCCGTGAATAAACACGAATCGACGTAAATAATATTCTTATTTCCAAAGATTTACGTTGGTTGGCGAAGATTTTCGTTCAACTCCAATAAAATATCTTTTAACGCAAAACTCCATGAATAAACGCGAATCGAACATAAATAATATTCTTATTTCCAAAGATTTACGTTGATTGGCGAAGATTTTCGTTTACTCTTCGCTCTTGTCGCCATTGGCCTGTCGCCATTCCGACGGCGTCAGACCCGTGAAGCGCTTAAACGTGCGACGGAACGTATTGGCGGAATTATACCCCACGGCCTCGGCCAGCAGATCCACTTTCTCGCCCTTGAGCAGTAAGGATTTTGCCTCGTCGATGCGGTAGCGGTTCACATAGTCGAAAAAGCTCGACTTCATCACATCGCGCATAAAATAGTAGAAATACGATGTGTTGGTGCCCATTTGTTTCACCAAGTCATCCACACACAACTCGGGGTCGTGATACAACTTTTCGTCCAGCATCAGCCTGTTCAGTCGTTCGGTCATCTGCCGTTGTTGGTCGGGGGTGAAATACATGTCGGCCATCTCCTGTTTTTCTTCGGCTTGGAAGGTCTCGGTGGCCGACTCCGAATCTTCAAAATCGCTCAGTTCGGCAAAGGTTGTGGTGGTGTCGGATGTTTGGGTGATAAGGTTGTACGAAACGACAACATACATGGTCATCGACATCAGAGCGTAGAAGCAATATAGCGTGTCGGCCCTGCCAAAATTCATGCTGGCAATCTTGTAGATGGGATAAATGGCAAAGGCCCAGACAAGTATGTAAATAAACCACGTAGAGCGGTGTTTTTCTACATTAGAATAATGGAAGAATAGCGACTTGTTGAACCGCCGCACCCTAATTACGGCCAAGGTGAAGAGGACGGCAAGCCAGATGATAGTCAGCACCCCGAATATCAACATGCTATTTGTGAATAGAAACGACAAGTATATAGCTGTGATGCAAATACATGAGAGGGTAATGGTCTTGGCAGAAGGATATTTGGTGGAAAGCAACGAGAAACCGGCCAGCACAAACATGGTGGTGATGACAAGGTCGGTAGCCGGGAATATATAATCTAAAAATGAATTATTTAAATTATATATATGCTTTATGGCGTGCATCGACACCGATATCGTATCCAGCAACAGGGTTATTCCGGCAATTTGCAATGCGGGCACATGCCGTTTTCTGTCCTTCGTGTGAGCAGGGTGTATGAGTATAATGCCCCCCAGCACCAAGTCTAATGCAATATACATTCCTATTACAATATAGTAATAAGCATATTCTTTCATTGTATCAAATAATCTGTTCTAATTACTACCAAAATCTGATTGCAAAAATACGAAAAAAATAAATATTGTGCAACGATTCGGCAGATTTTAACACTCATATACGTTTTTGTACCCTCCATTTTTGATGTTTCTGTCGTGTTTTTTAGGATATGGCTTATATGTTTAAGATATTGATAAATAGTGCTGTTTGCTTGTTTTGGTGCACTAATAATGATATTGGTTGCAATTGAAAATATAAATAGACACATTATTTTCATAAATGGGCATGTAGACTGTTTGAAATATTGTATTTTTGCACTCGAAAATCGCGGACGACAAAAAAATCGAGGCGATTTTTAGAACAACATTAGGTAACCTCTAAAAATTAACTTATTGACAATAAAATAAATATCTTGATTTTTC
>JAKSMO010000083.1 GCA_024400545.1 Bacteroidales bacterium
CCGGGAGTGTGGGCGTGTGTTTGCTTATACCTTGTTGCAGTACTTATTCCGCTCAATATCAGCGTAGGTTTAGGGGGATATTCGGCACGTGTCGTTGTATGGGAAGCTAGCTTGATGTCGCTTGTAATTTATTAAAATAATATTATTTTGTATAAATATTAATCATTTTGTTTTTAATCGAAAAAAAAGTTGTATCTTTGCATCATGAAAATAAATGATTTTTACAAGGTCCGCAATGTTGTGGGCGAGAATTTAATCCTTATTCAAGGAAAAAACAATGGTGATATGACCCGTGTTGTTGCTTTCAACGACTCGGCTTTATTAATGTGGGATTCTCTTATAGGTAAGGACTTTACCCTCGACGATGCCGTCAACGTACTCCTTGACAATTACAATGTTGAGGAGCCTGTTGCTCGTGCTGATGCCGAAAAATGGGTGGAAACCTTACGTGAAAATGGTCTCTTGATTTCGGAGTAATTATTGGATTTTATGGCAGATTTTATCACGTTAAAAGTAGCCAATCATGTTTTCCGAGTAGAAGGTGCTGCTGAGTCCGAGATGCTTCGCTCTTTACCCGGTTTCTCGGTTTTTGTTGTTGACGATAATCAGGAACCCGAATGGTGCGTTCGCTTTGGATGTCAAATTCAAAAGCCCGAATCATATACCGAGCTATATAATTTTAATTTTGAATTAGACATTGTCACATGCTCTTGGGGTAAGGCAGATGATGGTACCTACTATTTCTTGATGGATTCTCATGAAGAGGGTCAGCCTCAGGTACGGATGCGTTATCACTTTGGCTCTAATGTTGTGGAGGCTACTCAGGGAGGTACTCCCATGATGTTGCGCTTTGCCATGTGGATGGCTTTAGGCATGCTGTCTTGCTCCAGCAAGATGGTGCTTATCCATTCCTCCACAATCGTGCATCAAAATCGCGCTGTATTGTTCCTCGGAGAGTCTGGCACGGGTAAGAGTACCCACACCCGTTTGTGGCTCAAACATATTCCCGATGCGCATCTGCTTAACGATGATAGTCCGGTAATTTCCATTCAGGATGGTAAAGTCTATGCCTTTGGCTCCCCTTGGAGTGGCAAGACCCATTGTTATCATCAACTTCAGTTCCCGTTAGCAGCAGCGGTGCGACTGTCGCAAGCCCCATATAACAAGATACGCCGTTTAAGCATTATTGAGGCATTCTCTTCCATTCAGCCCTCTTTCCCGCCGGCTTTGGCTCAGGACGAGAAGTTTTTGGATCTGATGGTCGATATGCTGTCGGAAGTGCTGATGCAGGTTCCTGTCTATCATCTTGAATGTCTTCCCGACGAAGCCGCTGCCTGGACCAGCCACGATGCTATTTTTGGCCCACTTCAATAATAAATTATGGAAAAGATAGAGATTTCTTTGCCCAATAGTCCCGACAACTTCATCTTGATGGAGATGTGTGAACGGCTTAAAGCTGGTTACACTGTCACGCTGATGTTTGGTGGCGTGAGTATGCTGCCACTCATCAATGGTAAGGGCGACAAAGTTCAGCTCCGTCCTTTAGCTCAGGACGAAGAGTGCCAAGTGGGCGAAGTGTATCTCTTTTTCCACCAAAATCATTTTATCGTTCATCGTCTGATGAGCGTTAAGAAAGGTTTGCTCCATTTCCGTGGCGACAACTGCTACAATTATGAGCATGTGGAGCGTAAGAATGTGCTAGCTAAACTTGTCGTTATAGAGAAACCGAGTGGCCAGATTGTAAACTGTGAGAGCGACGAGTGGCGGGCCCTATCGCGTAAGGTGGTGAATCGCCGTACAAGAAAAAATATGCTTATCCGCCTTTCACATTTGGGTGATCAGAATGGTCGCAAAAAGTTGGCCGTTCTCTATTTTGTTGCCTTGGCCATTCTTATGTGGGCTCCGCTCAACGGACTCGGTATTGCTTTAGATAATTATATTTTGGGCCTTCGGTTAGACCATCTCCTTCATGCGTCCGTTTATCTTCTCTGTCCTTTATTTTTAGCCGACTGGCTTGAAAAACGTAGTGGCAGAGTGCTGTTGTTGGCTTTGGCCATAGGCTTATTTACTGAAGGCGTTCAGTATTTGTTGCCTTTCCGAGGATTCGATGTAAATGATTTAGCCGCCAATTGTATTGGCAATTTGGTTGGTTGGCTTGCCATTCTGCCGCGTATGCGCCGGCATCGTCAGATAATGGCATCTAGAAATAAATAAGTATTAATCTCGATTAGTGATAATCTAAGTATGAACGACACTCTTATCATTACCCCTACATACAACGAGAAAGAGAACATCGAAAATATCATTCGTAAAGTATTCTCTCTCGATAAAGCCTTCGATATGCTCATCATCGAAGACAATTCGCCTGATGGTACTGCTGATATCGTCAAGCGCCTTATGCAGGAATTTCCTGATCGACTTTTTATCAAAGAACGTAAAGGCAAGCTCGGCTTGGGCACAGCCTATCTCGATGGCTTCCGCTGGGGTTTAGAACATGGCTACGAGTATATGATAGAGATGGATGCCGACTTCTCCCACAATCCCGACGATCTGCCTCGCCTCTATGAAGCTTGCAGCACTGGCAAAGGCGATGTGGTGGTAGGCTCTCGCTATGTTGACGGCAAAATCAGCGTTGTCAACTGGCCTATGGGTCGCCTTATGATGTCTTACTATGCCTCGGTCTATGTGCGTCTCGTCACCCACATGAAAGTGATGGATGCCACCGCCGGCTACGTGTGCTATAGTCGTCGCGTGTTGGAGAAGATGAAGTTCGACAAAGTTAAGTTTGTCGGCTATGCGTTCCAGATCGAGATGAAGTACACCGCCACCCGCTTGGGCTTCAAAATCTACGAAGTGCCCATCATCTTCACCGACCGTGTACTCGGAACCTCCAAGATGAGCATGAAGATCTTCAAGGAAGCCTTCTTTGGCGTTTTCAACCTCCGTTTACGTAACTGGAAAAATTATTAATAGTACAATAATAGTGAATGGTGAAGAGTGAACAGTGAATTGTGGGGCGGTAGCCACCAATCACCAATCACTAGTCACCAACCACCAATCAATTAATCACTAGTCACTAACATGAAAAGATTCTTCTTTTTAGCTCTGACGCTGGCTCTCTCGGTCAGCGTTTTTGCGCAGGATAAGATGCTTAGTTCCAAGCAGCTTATGACAGGTAGTTTATATCCTCGTCCCACCATGCGGGGATTGCAGTTTGTAGGCAACACCAACCAGGTAGCCTACGTTCAGGACACTGTGCTCTATATGGGTCAGCCCGGCAAGACCAAGGCCGCCCTTACCCTGAGCCAGCTCAACAAGGCTGTTGTGGCTTCTGGCATGGAAAAACTGATGTATATTCCTTCCGTGCAATTCCTCAATGCCAAAGAGATTCGTTTTAGCGTACAGGGCAACATCGTGCACTACAATCTTGCCAAGAAAACCCTCGCCAAAGTGGGCACCTATCCCACCGAGGGCGTCAGCCATCTCGACATTGAAGAGTCCAATTTCAATGTGGCTTACGTTGCCGACAACAAACTCAATATCCAGTATGGCAGCGGCAGCGCCGTAGTCAGCTACCCCGACCAGGACATCATCCTCGGCCAGTCCGTCCACCGCAATGAGTTCGGCATCGAGAAAGGCACCTTCTGGTCGCCCAAGGGCAACCTCTTGGCCTTCTATCGCATGGATCAGTCCATGGTCACCGACTATCCTTTGGTCAACACCACCGCCCGTATCGCCCGCGAACAACCCTTCAAGTACCCCATGGCCGGCATGAAGAGCCACGAGGTCACCGTTGGGGTCTATAACACCGCCAACAAATCCGTCATCTACCTCGACACCCGTCGCGACGAAAGCATTGCCGAGCGCGAGAACTACCTCACCAACCTCAGCTGGTCGCCCGAAGAGGACTACCTCTACATCGCCAAGCTCAACCGCGAGCAGAACCACATGTGGCTGGAGCGTTATGACGTTGCAGAAGGCGAGTTCGACACCGTGCTCTTTGAAGAGACCGACCCTCGATATGTCGAGCCTTGCGACCCCATGATTTTCGTTCCCGGCCATCCCGACCAGTTCCTTTGGTTCAGCCTCCGCGATGGCTATAAGCACCTCTACCTCTACAACACCGACGGCCAGCTCCTCAAGCAGGTCACCAAGGGCAGCTACGAGGTTGAAGGCTTCATTGGCTTCGATGCCAAGGCCGAAAATATCTTTATCTATGCCAACAAAGAGAGCGCTATTGGCCGTGCAGCCTACCGTGTAAATCTCCAAACTGGCGAGATGATCCTTCTCACCCCCGCCAAGGGCACCCACACCGTCATCCTCAACCCCGCCGGCACCGCCATGATCGACATCTACAACAGTGTCGAGAATCCCGGCACCGCCAAAGTTGTGGATATCGTCAAAGGCAAAGAACTTGCCACCCTCTACCAGCTCAGCAATCCTCTGGCCGATTATGCCATGCCTGGCATCAAATTGGGCACCATCAAGGCTGCCGACGGCACTACCGACCTCCACTACCGCCTCATCACTCCTCCCAACATGAAACCTGGCGAGAAATATCCCACCCTCGTCTATGTCTATGGTGGTCCCCACAGCCAGCTCGTTACCGACACTTGGCTGGGCGGTGGCAACCTCTATTTCACCTTCCTTGCCCAGCAGGGTTATGTTGTGTTCACCGTCGATAACCGTGGTACCGACAACCGTGGCTTCGAATTCGAGAGCTGCACCCACCGCCAGCTCGGCACCATCGAGATGGCCGACCAGATGGAAGGTGTCAAATTCCTCCAGTCCCTGCCCTACGTTGACAAAGACCGCATGGGTGTCGAAGGTTGGAGCTTTGGCGGTTTCATGACCATCACCATGAAACTGGCTCATCCCGAAATCTTCAAAGTGGGTTGCGCTGGTGGCCCTGTCATCGACTGGAAATGGTACGAGATCATGTATGGCGAGCGCTATATGGACACTCCCCAGGAGAACCCCGAGGGCTATGCAAACAACTGCCTCACCACCAAGGCTAAGAATTTGGAAGGCCGTCTGCTGGTCATCCATGGCGCCGAGGACAACACCGTCGTTTGGCAGCACAGCATCGAGTTCATCGATGCCTGCATCAAGGCCGGCAAACAGGTCGATTACTTTGTCTATCCCCACCACGAGCACAATGTGCGTGGTATCGACCGCATCCACCTCTACGAGAAGATGTTCGATTACTACGAGACATTTTTGAAATAATAGACGAATACATACCGTTACTAAAGGCTGCTTGACTTTTGTCAGGCGGCCTTTAGTCGTAGGTGTATACGGAATAACATCAGTATTATCTAATGGCCAGACATTAGTGTTGTTCAGTTGAACAATAATGATTGTGAAATTCCTGCCTAAGAAATCGATATAAATATTGATGGATAAAATACTATTCGTATATTTTCAGAAGAAAAATAAACAGTATCGATAATATAAAACATCAAAATATAAGGAAATGATTATTGGTGTCCGCTAAAAGATGAACGAGTTTGATGATTAATATTATCAAATAAATTTGGTCCGCTAAGACCGTTTTGTTCTTTGACACTTTTAAATTTTGTTTTACTGAATAGTTTGCCGTTAGGGGTCTTATCGGTCAGCGAAATGCCTGTGACTTGGGCGCTTCATAGGTTGCCCTTTTCAATCCCAGATCTTGCTACATGATTGCGCCCAGACTGTAGGAATTGATTGGTGAATACTCTGGATTTGTATGGCATTTTCGGAAGTGTCCCAGAGTTCTTGATCTTGAGATGCTGTTTAAGCTATTTGAAGAAAAGTTCCACCTACCATCGTCTCTTGTATAATTCTTAAAAAAACTTTACAATGAACTAAATTTCAATTATTTTACATATTCTTCTGCAGAGGGTATTAAAATTCTACTAGACAACGAAGTGTTATTCTTAGAATTGAAAGTGGAATTTAAATTTGATATGCACTATTCGGTGTATACGTACTATATTTGAGCATTAATGGCATCTCAGTCAATGTTTCTTGTGTGATAATGATTTGCACATTACTCATATTGTGTTTTGTGGTCAGTCCTATGCTAAGTCTCCCACAAAAATGAGAATGGGTCATGGGCTCAGATTTAAAAAATTGGGCGTGGATGGTTCTGCTGTTATTGACCATATTAAATTACTAGAAAAGGGCTTGTCATGTGGCAAGCCCTTTAAAATGAATAGGTGTATTGTTATTTCTTTACAATTCGGTGTTGCTCAGTGTTTGCGGCTCTTGTGATGCGGATTACATAGATTCCGGAGGGCAAGTGGCAGATGTCAATATATTTTTCGTTGCTGAAAGTGGCCACTGTGCGACCTTCCATGTTTATTACTTCTATCCGTTGGATATCATCAGCTTCAATAGTCAATAATCCAGTTGTTGGATTCGGGAAGAGTTTAATGTTGCCATTGTCGGTCAAGGTATTGTCGGAGGAGTTGATTCCACCTTTATCTAGACTGGGTCTAATGCTTTTCCGCTCGAAGTATGCTATTAGGGTACGCGATCCAGTTACGGTAAAGGTAAGATTCGGATTGTCAGATACTTGATTTCCATCTGAATCCTTCCAACATAAGAACTTCCATCCGGACTTAGGAGTTGCTGAAACATGGCAGGAGGTTCCATAAGTCTTCAGGCCACCTCCATTTACTGTTCCTCTCACTGAAGAACTGGTGGATACAGAAATGTTATATCTTTTGATAGCAAACACTGCAGTGATGGAGTAGTTTTTGAGGACGAAGGAAAGAGTCAGATTAGGGTTGCTGCTGTATGTAGTGGTAGTTCCATTATTGATTTCCCATCTTATGAATTCATAGTTACTATTGGGTATGGCGCGCACAGTATAGTCTTCGCCTGCGTAAAGTGTAATGCCCGTATTGCTTACACTTCCACCTACGGTGTGATCAACACTTATTGTATATTTCTTTTTGAAAACTGCGGTAAGGTAGAAGCAGGCATGGTCGGCCTCGTTCAATCCGTCGACATAGATGGTTCTGTTGTGTGAGATTACAGTATCTGTGGGATGTTTTCCGTCGCTTGAATTGAAATGATACTCCCAACAATAAAAATCATAGCCATTGGCTGGGACAGCATAAAATGTGGCATCGACGGTACCAAGGATTCCTTTGTTGCGAGGGAGAATCTCACCATCCATGTAGATTTCGCCAGCAGCATTATTGAGACTCCAAGATGAGGTGGAACCAGGACGTAGGACTGACTTGTTTGAATGGATTTGATATGTTAAAGCTCCAAAAATGGTTTCGTGTCGTAGGTGTGAGGGGTCGGGTTCTTGAGCTACAACACAAATGGTCATAATCAATGACAAGACGATAAGTAATGTTTTTTTTACCATAGTGAAAATATTTAAAGGTTAATAATTGGGCGTTTGTCTTTTTGTTTTGCAAAAGTACAGTTGTTTTAGTTAAGAAAATTCCAAAAAGTCACATATTTTTCCTAATATTTACCAAATATTAATATTATACAAGGGCGTTATTGTGCTATAATATTATATTATAGAAAGATACATTCTTTAATATTAGTTAAGTTAATAATATAAAAAGTACTATCTAATTTATGGCATTTAGGTTCGGAATTATCGAAATAATGGGGAATAGGATATGGTTATCATAATACTTGGTGCTTTTTTTGCACCTTCTTGGTTTTGTTAAATTCTGGAAAAGGATGAATGCTGAATGGATTTTTTGCTGGTTGTGTGCTTTTATGGTATATTGCATGAAAAGGCATTCATCATTTAGTACTGATGCGTAAAATTTCACATTTAATTGAACAACTCTAACTGTAGCTTTTTGACATTCGTCAGCTCACGTTATCTCCCACCACAGCAAGCCGGATTACGTTGTCACGCTGCGCATGGAGCTGAAATTATAATGCAGAGAAATGCGTCATTGCCGTAGGCATTGGCACCACCAATGTCTACAAAGGAAAAGGGTGATTGGAGTGAGCTGTACGAATCTTTCAAGGTGTAACCATAGGCAACATTTATAATTGTTTTTCTATCTGGTCTAGTTCAGATAGAAAAACAATTTTTAGATGTCGCGAAATGTAATATGCCCAGAGGATATAGAATGCATTCTAGATCCTAGAATCATGATTCTATATCTGCGTCAAAAAATCCGGCCTTGAGTGTTTGTGATAGATGGGATGTCAAATGATTGTTATTCAGGTGATAGTATATCTGTATTCTCACTGTCGGTGGCTGTCCGCCATAGCGTTTTGACCAGAAATCTAGAATATAGAATCACATAACACATTGATTTTGCACAAATGTGCACATTGTTGCAAAAATCCATTCTAGATTCTATATTTTGGAGATCCTATACCTTTTTTGTACACCCCCTGTGACTCCGTTCCAATAGCCGGAGCTACCCCGTAGAATCAACGGAGCTACGACGGAGTTACGGCGAGGCAACATTCAATCTGCGTCCCATGGAAAGTTGATAGTTTATGGGTAAAATGTGATATTATTGAGGATTGCAGAGTCCCAGCTGCGGGGGCCGGCTGACATTCTTGGTGGCAAAAAGCGGGCTCATCTCTCTCCCGTTGAAGGCCCGTTGTAAGCCCGTTGAAGACCCGTCACTAGGAACGGGGCTTCAACGGGTCTTCTGCGGCCCTTCTGTGAGAGCACTCCAGAGATGCCGAAAACTCATTTGGGCGATAGTTAAAATGTAGAATGCGTAACGCTGTTCAGCCGGTTGGAAGGCTTGGGAGCTGATGTTGCAGAAAAACGGATTATACATTATACATTTTATGTCAAACAGCTGGGTTTCAGTTGATTTTAATCCGATTTTGTATAATTATACAGGTAAATCCGTTATACATTTCTGCCTTGTCGGGACTTGTTTTCTGGAAATGTATAATTATACAAATTGAATGTAAATTATACATTTTAACATATGTATTACAATGTAAACAAATGCGATAGCTCAAAATGTATAATGTATAATTCAAAAATAGAACCACCACACATGTGTCGCACCACGTCGGCTACACTAAATTCAAATGCGATTATCCGCAAGCAGATGAAAAATGTATAACTTGTGCGGGCTCTTGAGGGGTCACGGCACTGGGTCGTAGCCGGAGCCGCCCCAGGGGTTGCAACGGAGGATGCGTTTGAAGGCCAGCCAGCCGCCTTTGAAAGGACCGTATTTCTTGATGGCTTCCAGAGCATACTGTGAGCAGGTGGGGGTGTAGCGACAAGCCGGCGGGGTGAAGGGTGAGATGCAGTGGCGGTAGAACCAGATAGCGGCCAGCATCAGTTTGGCAAGGAGCTTGGTGAAGAGCTGCCAGCCCTTATAGAACACTTGGCATAATGTTTCCCAAATCTGAGCAATGGCGTTCATTTCGCGTCGGTTGTTTCAGATGACAGGGAACGTTCGATCTTGTCGGTCAGCAACCCCATCATCTTGTCGAATTTGTGGTAGAGTGCCTTGTAGTCGAAAATCTCGTTGTGTATGTAGTTGACTCCCAAAAGGAGGTGGAGGTTGTTCTCTTCTAGGAATTTGTATAGCTCGGGCTTGTGGAGTCGGTAGCACTCGCGGGTGAGTCGTTTGACCCGGACGCGATCCACGGCGTGGTGGAACTTTTTCTTGGAAGTGGCAATGAGCACTTGGCAGGGCACACCTTCCGGCAGGGCCTCGGCGCGGCAGAGTTTCCAATGCACACTATAGGGAAACACCATCAGGCGGTGTCCCGAATGAAACAATTCGTCAAGCAGTTTCTGGCTGCAGAGGCGTTCTTGTTTGCTAAAAGTGGGCATGGAGTTTAGGGGGTTATGGAGTTTATGAGTTTATGAGTTTATTGGTTTATGAGTTAATGGAGTTTGGGAGTTTATGGGGTTTATGAGTTTGTGAAGTTAATGAAG
>JAKSMO010000084.1 GCA_024400545.1 Bacteroidales bacterium
GTAACACTGGTATCTTTTATCTTCTTGGCCATCATCGGTTTGGCGCAGGAGGAGCGCAAGCACGAGAAGTTAATGGTTGACGATGTGATTATTTACGCCAAACCCGACACGTCGGCCTCATATCCTGGGGGTAAGGCTGCCATGGTGCAGTTTATGCTGGACAATCTGGCATGGCCTGAGGGAATGGCGAAAGAAGATACCACTGTAGTCGTTGATTTGATTGTGGAAGTTGACGGAAGTATTACATTTCCACAACACCTGTATAATGTTAGGATACAACCATATCTAACTGCTATTGCCGAGATGTTCAGGCGTATGCCTCGGTGGATTCCAGCACGATATGACATGCGAACTGTTCGGCAACAGATTTGGAATGTCAAAATACCATTTCGTCAGCACCAGAAGAGGTTTTACAGCAATTCGGAATTCTTGGCCATGTTCCCCCAGTTGCAAGGCAATGAGTTGCATGTGTATTTTGATGAGAGCGAATGGAGGTCGGATTCTCTGATGATAGGCAAATCCATAGATGCTATACTTTGTCCGCAATTGTATGATTTTGAGGTGTATTGCTATGAAGAGGACGCACCTTATGCTATCGGCCAGTTTGCAATGGACAGGCATCATACTGGCTTGCTACTGCGAGGAGGTGGCCATTATCAAGATGACCAAATCCGTCTGCTTGTCTGGGATAATGAAAGGCAAAAGATTGTTAAAGCTCAACTTTTGGCAAACGAGTCGGGAGCTGCGGGCTATATGGAGTATTCGGAATCGTGGCTCACATGGGGCAAGATAGGTATGAAATATGAGCGTAGAGAAGTTTGGCATGAAATAGACATTGAAAATATATTCGATAATCAGGATGCGCCTAACCTTACCATTGATACCATAGTGTGCACTTTGGAACGATATGAATGGAATGGTGAAGACTTCTCTGTTACACAACTAGACGACAATCTTGAACTTGCATGGAAATTTCAGATGCAGGTGCGATATCCGCCATACGTATTGCAGTGGCATCTGGCTAATTGTGGTTGCCCCTATCATGTACTCGCCAGCGATATGGCGCAATTCATTGGAGGACAAGAGGCTATCGACAAGCATTTCGCCAATTTGAAAAGAGGAAAATCTAAAGATGAGTTGAAGGTATTGCTTACTATTGGTAAAGATGGCTCAGTGGAAAGTGCATGTCTGCTGAACCTGGTGAAAGGAGTGGATATCAACGAAGTAAGACGGCTGGCAGAGTCTATGCCAAAATGGATTCCAGCCAAGTATGAAGGCGAACCCGTCTTAGGCACGGTAATTATAACGATATAATAACACTAAAATTTAAATACTATGCATTATCAATACATGACCTACGGCACTTGCAGTGCTATGATTGATTTCGATTTAGAGGACGGTATTGTCCGCAACGTTAGATTCTTAGGCGGCTGTGGCGGCAATACCCAGGGTGTAGCCAAACTTGTTGAAGGTATGCGCGCCGAGGAGGTTATTACCCGCCTTCAGGGCATCGACTGCGGTGGCAAAGGCACTTCTTGCCCCGACCAGTTGGCCCGCGCTATCCAGCAGGCAATGGAGAAATAGAGATTAGTGAATTGTGAAATGTGAATAGTGAATAGAGTCTGCCGCACCCGGAACTCTACAATTTACCTTCTACAATCTACCATCAAATCATGGTCGACCACCTAACACCAGAACAGCGGCGACGCTGCATGCAGGCCAACAAGTCTAGGGGCACCAAGCCCGAGCAGATGTTGGCACGTGAGTTGTGGCGGCGTGGCTATCGCTATCGCAAAAATGTGCGTGGAGTGCCGGGGTCGCCCGACATCTGTTTCAAAAAGCAAAAGGTGGCGGTGTTTGTGGATGGCGATTTTTGGCATGGCAACAACTGGGAAGTGCAAAAACATCGCATCAAGAGCAATCGCGACTTTTGGTATGCCAAGATTGAACGCAATCAGGCCCGCGACCAGCGTGTCAACCAGCGACTTGCTGTAATGGGATGGAAAGTGCTGCGTTTTTGGGAGACCGAGGTGCGCAAACATCTGGGCCATTGTGCCGACCAAGTAGAAGAAGCGCTTAGAGACAGGCAGTTGCAACACTTGCACCGGGTGTATCAATACGACACCCGCTACGACAATCTGGATATTGCGGCAGAAGAAGGGTTAGAGTGGGATTAGTGCTTGATATATACCAACATGCGGCCGCCTGTTACCGTGAAACTATCGCCTTCGGCTTCGTTCAGTGTGGCTTCCCACCACCAGTTGATCTTGCGGTTTTCAATGGGGTATCGCAATCCTGACACGGTAATGGGTATTTCGGGTTGGAGAGAGAAAAGAGAAATCTGCTGACCGGCTTGCGAGGCAAAAGTGCGCGATCCTTGCATGGGGTAGAATGTGCCATAGTCGCCCGGCATTGAGAAGTCGCAATTGGAAAACTCCTCCATATAGTACGCCAAAAGACTGATATTGCCCAGGGTATGATCCTCGCGCTTGCCTGTGGCACCCAGGATGCTGATGTTGGCTTTCTGGCCATGACATTGCGCTACGGCATAGCGCACCGCCTTGGTGAGATCGTTATATTCTTGCTCATCAATCTGCTGGTGGTCTAACTGAATATGCTCGCGCTGTGCCTCCTGCAGAAGGGCAGGGGAGAGCGAGTCGCCGTCGCCCACCACGGCAACCAAGTGTGATGGCCGGAGCGATTGTTGTCGATACCAACGCAGATAATTTGCCAACGCACCATCGCAACAAACCACCAAGTCGGCAGTGTTTAATTGCTGCAATACTGTGGGCAGGGTGGGGAATGATCCGTTGGCTATTATTATGATATTCATTGTGCTATTGTTGTAGTGCGGGCAAATCTTACTACCGCAAAGATACATATTTTTTTTGAATCCAAAAAAAAATCGTATTTTTGCATTTTAAAATATATATGGAATCAATCAAAAAGATATACCGTAAAGGATTAGGTCCTTCGAGCAGCCACACGATGGGTCCCTATGCTGCTGCCAGGCAGTTCTGTGAAGAGCATGTCTCGGCCGCCAGCATCCGGGTGACGCTTTATGGCAGTTTGGCCGCTACAGGCAAAGGCCACCATACCGACGATGCCATTGTAAGTGGTTGTAGTCCACAGCAAGTTGAGATTGTGTGGAGGCCGGATATAGTGAAACCGTTCCACACCAACGGCATGTATTTCGAGGCTTTGGATGCCCAAGGCAACACCACTCACGATTGGACCATTTACAGCGTGGGCGGCGGAGCTTTGGCCAACGAGACTACCCACGAAAGTGTCCAGCATGTTTACGATATGTCCACCCTGAAGGAGATACTGCCTTATATTGAGAGTGAAGGCCTTACCTATTGGGAATATGTGCAGCAGTGCGAAGATGCCGATATTTGGGATTATTTGCAGGATATGTGGGATACTATGCAGAATACCATCGAGGTGGGACTGCATGAAGAGGGGGTGATAGCCGGAGGTCTGCACCTGCGAAGCAAAGCCCGCCAGACCTATATCCGGGCGTCGAGTTACAAGCCTTCGTTGCAGAGTCGTGCCCTTGTTATCGCATATGCCTTGTCCACATCCGAGCGTAATGCTGTGGGCAGTACCATCGTTACCGCACCTACTTGTGGAGCTTCCGGTGTGTTGCCTGCCGTGCTTTACCATCTTAAAAAATCGCAGAACTTCAGCAATATGGAGATTCTCAGAGCTATGGCTACTGCCGGTCTCTTTGCCAATGTGATTAAGCACAATGCCTCTATTTCGGGCGCCGAAGTGGGGTGCCAGGGCGAGGTGGGCAGTGCCTGTGTGATGGCGGCAGTGGCGGCCACACAGCTCTTTGGTGGCAGTCCGCAACAAATTGAGTATGCTGCCGAAATGGCCATGGAGCACAATCTGGGTCTCACCTGCGACCCGATGTGCGGCTTGGTGCAGATACCCTGCATTGAACGTAACGCTATGGCAGCCCTTCGCGCCCTCGACATCAACATATATGCTATGATGAGCGATGGCAAGCACATCATCTCCTTCGACAAAGTGGTGCGGACAATGAAACGTACCGGCCACGACCTGCCTAGTCTGTACAAAGAAACAGCCCTTGGCGGCCTTGCATTAGACGAATAAATCAAGAATTAAACATTATACACAACATGAAAAAAATTGCGCTCATTATCGTAGCCTTCCTCATGGCTCAGATGGCCATGGCACAGCAGTTTAACCTTCCCATTTGGCCCGAAAAAATGTGGCCGTCGGATTATGCCAACTATAATACCGATGTGCTTAACTGCTGCGACTATCTGCTCAATACCGATCCTCAGTTCAATGCACCTAAACATGAAGAGTGCTCTAATTTCCTCGTACGCTGGCTTTCGGGTAGCCCGGAGGTGAAAGTGGGCTTGATCGAAGGCTTGGTGGATGTTAAGAAGCCCGAGCTCATGGTGGCTTATATGGCTGGTTGGACTCGCCAGGCACTTACTTCTCCCGAGTCGAACGAACTCCTTTGCTGCAATGTGGCTGTAGAGCAAATGTTGAATTACTATTTTGCTTATAAAGACCAGTTGGGCAAATCCAAGGTGTGCGAAAAACTGCTGAAGGAACAGTCCAAAGGCAATCTGGCAGCCCATATCGCATCCGTCCTTGTTCGCTAAACTCTTATGCTGCGATTCCTCAACATAATGCTTGCTGGGTTGTTGCTTTTGTCGGCATGCGATCGGACCTATTCTCGATATTTTTCGGTCGATGAGCCAACCGATGAGGACCTCAACGTGCGTCTGTCCCCTGACGAAATCGATTATCTTAAAGGTAACGTCAAGTCGGTGGCAATGTTTAATACCGAAAATGAATGTGGCGATTGGTGGTATTACGACACCGACGGCCGTTGTGTGTGGTCCATCCACCGTGGCCTTGGCAACATCTATTCACGCTCTTTGTACACCTACGACACCCTGCGTCGCCGCATCAAAGAGGAGTGTTATGTTGCCAATGCGGATAATCCGACCGTGATGGATACCTTTGTCACCACCTACACCTATTCGGCCAACGGTCGCCGGTGCAAAGGTTTCATCAACAGCACCGATCCCAATGCCAAGGAATCCACATTCAGGTTTCGCCTCAATCGCCGTGGGCAGGTTACGGCCTACATCTACCCCGATGGTTCTCGCATAAGCTATCGTTACGACAAGCAGGGCCTTTGTGTCAAAACCATCTGGCTGGATGGCCGTGAGGAAAAGCACACTCCAACCGACCTAGGTGTAGAAAGATTCTACGACTTTGACAGCCTTGGCAACTGGATTTCTTATCACGATGATGAACATGGTGTGACAACGATAAGAGAAATAGGATACTATTAGAGTGTAGAATGTAGAGTGGGCTGCCGCAATCAATTCACAATTTACTAATCACAATTCACTAATCACTAAAAAAATGAAACAAATTCGCTTCCTTTTCTTGGCCTTTGCTGCCATGCTTGCTTTCGCAGCTTGCGAGAAAGACAACATCAAACCCGATGTACCCGACAACCCCAACCAGCCCAACATCCCCGAGGCTATTGCCCAGGTGCTTGGCACTTACGACATGATGACTGTTTATGACAGCATCGGTGTTGATGGCGACTGGTTTGAGAATGGCTTTGCCGGTCAAAATTACGACCCCGACAGTGGCTATGTATGCATTGTGCTCGACCCCAACGATCCCAATACCGTGAAGATTGACGGCTATGAAGTGCTTCATGAGGAAGACGGCACCCCTGTCGAACTCCACTTCTACGACACTAAGGCCACTCTCAATGCCGACGGCAAACTCGTTCCCGAGAATTCTGTGTTTGAGATGAATGGTCTCCACTTCGACATCACCTATGGTCCGCTTTATCAGGCAAATGATGAACTTCGCTTCCGCATTGTTCAGCATGTGGAATTTTATGGCATGGATTGCGGCTACATTCTCACTGCCCGTTGCACCAAACGTGCTGAATAATACAAAGTAATCTCTTAAATAATTATATCACTATGAAGAAACATTTTTTCATTATGGCAATGGCCTTTGTCACTCTCTGTGGCGCTTTTGTAGCTTGCGAGAAGGACAACAACGGCGAAGACAACCCTGGCAATAACAATAACGACAACAATCAGCCTGTTAGTGAATTTGTTGGTGTTTACGACATGGATATGGTTTACGACAGTATCACCACTTCTGATGGCACATGGTTCGACGAGGAGTTTTTTGAGACGATGACCGGCAAGATTAATCCTCCCGAGCATGGCTATCTTACCATTTCTCAGGGCGAGAATGACAAACTCAACGTCACTTGCACCTTTGTCAAAACCGATGGCGAGAAGAACTTCTTTACCACTACAGCTACCGAAGCCGATGGTAAACTTATTTTCGACAACTGCACCAGCGACTACTACTATGATAATACCGAGGAGATGATTCGTTTCACCTTCCACGGCTTCCAGAACAATATGCCTTCGATCTATTTTAAGAGCATCTATACCATTAATTTGGGTATGGATTACTCCTATCTCACTGCCTACACTTGCACCAAAAGATAACAAGTGATGGGTATAAGACCCAAAGAGCCCACCGTTAGGATGGGCTCTTTTTTATGGTGAAGGGATGTTGTTAGTAGGTGAGTGTGGTGAGGACTTCGCGGTAATGGATTTCCTGTAAGAATTCGGCTGCCCCTTCCGTTAGTACGAGGTCGGAGGCCATGTGGGCGTCGGTGCTGACGATGACCAGAATGCCTAGCTGGCTCATGTGCTGCAATGTGGATTTGGCAGGGTAGAAATCGTTGTGGCGACCTTTGTATATGCCGCGGGTGTTCACCTCGCAGATGCAGCCTGTTTCGCGAATGAGCTCCACTGTTTCATAAACATAGTTTCTAAACCACGGCTCGTCATAGTGGAAGTAACGGTCGCGGTTGTGCATCACTATTTTGTCGAAATGGCCTACGATGGTGGGCTTCTGACTTTCAATCATCGCATTGTTTTGGCGGAAGAAATCGCGCACACCACGGCGGATATCGCCATGGTAGTGGCGTTGCAGGCCTTCGTCGTAGGTTTGGTAGCGCGAGCCGTCAATCATCCACAGATAGTCTGCAGCCTCGGCGGGGTGGTCGCGCAGATATTCAATGCTGTCGGGGTTGGGAATAAGGTGTACCGAGCCGATAGTGTAGTCGAGTCCGCCTTTTTCAATGAGTGGTTTGAAATTCTCGTGTAGGCCAGGAATGTAGTCGATCTCAAGTCCGAGACTTATCTCGATACGACCGGCAAATTCCAGCTGCAAAGCGCGCACCTCCTGGCAATAGGTCAGGTAGTCATCGTCTTTGATGGAGAAATTGTTCTCGTAGGGCAGGGGAGCGTGGCCGGAGAAGCCGAGGTGGGAGAACCCATGTGCGAGGGCAAACTCCACCATTTCGCGTAGTGAAGATTTGCCGTCGCAATAGGTACTATGTGTGTGATAGTTGGTCAAAATATTTAAGATTTTAGATTTAAGAGTTATTGGTGTGGCTTGCGCAATAACTCTTAAATATTAAATATTAACTCTAAAATTTTACTAGAATCTGTATTCGGCCGAGAGCATCAAGCGTAGGTTGCCCACGTTTTGGCGGTAAGCGATTGAAGCCAAAGGTTCACTCTCGACATGCAGATAACACGCATTGGTGTATTCGGCTTCGGCATAGATATTGAACTTATCGGTAGCGTGATAACCGATGCGGGGCTGCACACGCCACAGATTCTCGATATTGTTTCCGCGGCCAAGCACCGTAAGGTTGTCGCCACTCAACAGCGCTTTGGTGTTCCAACCATATCCTACAAAGATGCCGGGACGCCATTTGCCTTGAGTCTTGCCGAAGTCGGCCCATACGGTATTGAAATGCCAGGGGTTATACTCGCTGTTGCCTTGTTCGTCGCGCAGGATGTAGTAGCCGCCCATTGAACAAATCTCATACATATTGTTGTTCAGCAGGGCCTGCACATTCAGCGCGTATTTCTGCCATTTGTACTTGGCATAGACCGAATAGCTGAAGCTGGTGAAGGTCTCGCCATAGTTGGCGGGCATAGTCTCCATGACCTTGGTATAGACTTCGGGCTGGATGGTCAGCATGTTGGCGGCAGCGCCCACCAGTACATGTTCGTTTTGGTAGCGAGCCTGCAGGTGCATCTCGGGCACACAGCTGCGACGGATAAACTGGGTGCTGCTGGTGGCCACACCGTCCAGGATGCCCTGGCTCATATTGTCCTGCTGGAACAATGCGGCGGCAAACACATCAAATCCCATGCCCAGACGCTGGGTGAAGCGCACTTGGTTGTAACGAGCGTAAGGATGGAAAGGTGCTCCCATGTTCAGGGGGCGAGTGTTGGGCATGATTTCGGGCACCACCATGGGATGCCAGAACTGTCCGGCCAAGAGCACACTCTTGCCCCAGTCCATGTTGAAATAAGCATGGCGCAGGCGCAGATTGTTGTTGGTGGCGTTGGTGCTGCCGGTGAAGTCGCCCTCGATGAATGCGAAGGTCTTGGCACCGAGAATATCGGGTCCTGTCACTTTCAAATTCAGGCGGGCGGTGATACTCAGCATATTCATGTTCCATCCGTCATTCAGGCGGTATCCGCCTTCCTTTGGATAGAAGAGCATCATTTCCTCGCGGCCGCCCACTACTTGGCGGCTGTCGGCATAGAAATGGGGATTCACAAAGCCGTGCCATTCCAGTTTCCAGGGACTGTCGTTCTGAGCAAAAAGGGTGGCAGTTGCCAGGATGGCAAAGACTGCAAAAAAGGCTTTTTTCATCTTTTTGTAAGGTTTTGCTAGGGGCTAGCAATTCTAGATTTTCTAGAATTGCTAGCATTTCTAGTTATTTTCTATTATTTCTTGCTGCCACCAGCCAGGGCGAGGATGAGGCCGAGGGCGATGCCGAGGGCTGCGGCAAAGAGCACTTGGAATGTGCCAGGCAGACAGAAGGTGATGGTGTGGGCCGGGAACCAGAACAGGGGGATGGTCTTCTTGAAAACAAGGTTCCACTGCACATCCCAATTGATCTTAGTGCTGAAAATTTCGCGCATCTTCATGGGGTGGCAGAAGCACTTCATGCTGCCCTCATAAGTGGCAATGTGGATGTCGGTGCATTTGTGCAGGGTCATCATCACGGGAGCGAAAATGGTGTTCATGATCACGCTGACGGCAAAGGCAATGCCTACCTTGCCCCAGGTGAGCTCGGCGGCGCCAAAGATAGCTTTGAATTCGGCGGGGTCGGCACCGCATACGCTGGCCAAGAAGGTGGGAACACCGGTCTTGAAAATGACCATGGCCATGGCAATACCCATGCCGAGGATACCCCATACAATCATGCGGGGCAATACGCCGAAACCTTTTTCATACCACACACCTTTGCGGATACGCAGGGCCAGCATTTCGCCAAAAACTGCCAGGATGGCAAATTTGAAGAAGGCCATGATGTAGCCGTGGTTGGTGGTGAGTTCCAGAAATTTGGCATAAAAACCGGTGGCTTCAATAAAGAAGGGGGCGAGGACTATCGCCACGATGAGGATGGTGATCCAGTCTTGTTTTTTCATTGTATTTTCTATTTATTATTATTTTTTTCTGGGTTAACTAGCAATACTAGATTTTCTAGAGATTC
>JAKSMO010000085.1 GCA_024400545.1 Bacteroidales bacterium
ACAGAGGGAGTGCCGTCGTCGTAGCGTTGGAGCGTAGGAGGTTGCTTAGGCATAGGCAATAGCGTATAATTGTTTTTGCAAAGATAAGAAGAAAAACCGAAATAAAAGATTTTTTTTCTCTAGAAGGGCTAGAATTGCTAGATTTGCTAGCCCTTCTAGTATTGCTAGCATTTGCTAGCCCTTCTAGCATTGCTAGCTTATTTGATCTTATTCAGCCGCCGCTGAAACTCCACGAATTTGGCGGTCTTGGTGAAGTGGTTATAATCAGAGCTGAGATATTTGATGCCCCAGCGCTGTTCGAAGATGGGCCAGAACCGTTGCAAGCCGAGTCGCTCGGCTATGTCGTGCGCCAGCACTGCGGTCTCGCCCCGCGAGAGCTCGTCGGCGGGCATGAGGTTCTCATCCAGCATACCGGCATCGATATAGGGGCGGAGAACCTCGGCCGAGAGGGGGTCGGCAACAAGGGTGTTGGTCTGGGTGGGATGGGTGGAGTTGTCGGTTTGGTTGGAGTACTCGTTGTAGGTGGCGCCGCTCTCCACGTTGATGACTTTGCCGATGTTGATATCGCCTTTGGCTTCGAAATGCAGGCCGTTGCCTAGTTCTAAATCTGACATAGTGATGTTTATTTGCTGGTTATTACATTGCCTATTGACATAGTGCCGCCCGAGCTGAAATGGCCGGAGCCATGCACGTGAAGGCTGTCGTACAGGTTTACCTGCATGGTTAGGTATATGTTGCGCAGCTCTTGGGGTGTCACGCCCATGTGGCGCATGGCGTCCTGGGGCGAGTTGTTGAATTTGATGTTCACAAAGTGGCTCAGCCGGTCGTTGCCCAGCTCGGTGTGGCCGTTGGTGACATAGTACTGGAGTATGAACTCGATGAACTCCTGCTGGCGTTGGGGCAGTGTTTTGAGCCAGTTGTCGCGCACTTGCTGTGCCCGCTCGGCGCGTTGGATGGCGGGGGTGTTGTAGGCTATGTATTCTAGCACGTCGAGGAGGTCGGCTTTTTCCATTTGCAGCAGGCGCGACACCATGTCGAGCATTTCGGGTTTGAAGCCCTCGTTGCCCAGCAGTTCGAGCAGTTCTTGGCGCGAGAGGGGGTTGGCCCAACGCTTGCGTAGGTCGTCGGGGCCAGAGAAGAGGCGGGGCATACGGCCAAAGACCTCCTGGATGAATTCATCGACGGTGAGGAGCCGGTTGTCGAACTCTATCTTCTCGTCCCAGTCGGTGTGGAGGTGCACCAGCCGATCTTTGGACAGCTTTACCACCACCTTACGGCGGGTGGGCGGTGCGGGACAGGTGCAGGGGATGTTGCCGCATACGGGGCATGCGTCGAGGACATAGGGCATGGGTGGGTCGTGGGGTGGGTAAGGCACAGGCTTGTGGCAGGTGCAGGGCCAGTTGCCGCAGGTGGGGCAGATGGGGTCGCCGTCCCACTCAGCATCCTCGAAGCGGGCGTTGGCGCCCACGAAGTCGTAGATGGTAAAATAGTATTTCTCGTCGAAGATGCGGGTGCCACGGCCTATGATCTGCTTGAATTCCACGATGGAGTTGATGGGGCGCATGAGCACGATGTTGCGCACGTTGCGGGCATCCACGCCGGTGCTCAGTTTTTGGCTGGTGGTGAGGATGGTGGGTATCTGCTTATCGTTGTTTTGGAAGAGGCGCAGCTGTGCCTCGCCCTCGCTGGAGTCGTCGGCGGTGACGCGCTTGCAGTAGTCGGGGTGGGGGCTGCGCTTGTGCTGGTTGATCATGTCGCGGATGATGGCGGCATGCTGCTGGGTGGCGCAGAAGACGATGGTCTTCTCGTTGGGGTCTATCTGGCCGAGGAACTCCTTTACGCGGTGCTCGTCGCGCTCCTTGATCTGGATGTTGCCGCAGTAGAAGTCTTTCTCGGTGTATTCCTTGTTGGGGTCGATATCGCCGGTGACGGTGTCGCCGTCGCGGTAGCGGTAGGTGTCGATATTGCTGGTGGAAATCTTTACGCGGAAGGGGGCGAGGAAGCCGTCGGCGATGCCCTGCTTGAGGGAGTAGGTATAGACCGGGCGGCCGAAATACTTGTAGGTGTTGGCGTTCTCCACCTTGCGGGGGGTGGCGGTCATGCCCAGCTGGTAGGCATCGGTGAAGTAGTCCATGAGCTCGCGCCATTCGCTCTCGTCGTTGGCGCCGCCACGATGGCACTCGTCGATGATGATGAAGTCGAAGAAGTTGGGCGGGTACTGCATGTAGAAGGCTTTGCCCGTGGTGTCGCGGGTCATGAATGTCTGGAAGATGCCGAAGTAGATGCTGCGGGCAGTTGGCACGCGGTTGTCCCAGCTGCCGTGGAGCTCCTTGGGGGTGATGCGCACCATGGCGTCCTCGGCAAAGTTGGAAAAGTCGTTCTTGGCCTGGTCGGCCAGGGTGTTGCGGTCGGTGACGAAGAGGATGCGGGGCGAGCGGTTATCGGCCAAGTCTTTGTTCCACTTGGTGCGCATGAGCTTCCAGCATATCTGGAAGGCGGTGTAGGTCTTGCCGGTGCCGGTGGCCATGGTGAGGAGTATGCGGCGCTGCTGGTTGGCGATGGCGGTGAGGACGTTGTTGACGGCGTTCTCCTGGTAGTAGCGGGGTTGGCGGCCGCCATCGGTGTTGAAGGGTTCGAGGAGGAACTTGTCGCGCCAGTAGTGCTCGTCGGGGTAGGTCCAGGCCCACAGTTCCTGGGGCGAGGGGAATTTGGCCACCGGCCCTTCGGTGCTGGGCACGAGGTAGCGGCCGTCGGCATCTTGCACGCCCATGTCTATCTGGTATATCTCGTCGCCGTTGGTGGCGTAGGTGAAGCGGATCTGCATCATCTGGGCGTAGAGCTTGGCCTGTGCCACGCCCTCGGACACATCGTGTTCGTCGCTCTTGGCCTCGACGATGGCCAGCTTGCGGCCACGGTAGCTGAGCACGTAGTCGGCCTTCTTGGCCTTGCCGCCCAGGCGGCTGACACGGCCTGGCACAATCTGGTAGGCGCTCTGCTCCATGAGCAGCTTGCTGCCCGGCACGCTGTCCCAGCCTACGGCGTAGAGCTTGGGGTTGATCTTGTCGTGTCTTGTCTGCGCTTCGTTCATAAGGGGGGATGGTTACTTTCTGTTTCTACGCAACTGCTGTCCTGCTATTTTGTATTCATAGTTCTTTAATCCGCCATCGCCTGTGAAAATTTCCACTTCGAAATTAAGAGCCATATATTCGGCCACTTTCACAATGGCAGCATCGCCTATGGATTGGTCTTCGTTGATGACGGTATTGCTCCAATCGGCAGCCAGACTTTTCAAGGCCTCGCCTTTTAGCAAATGGCTTTGGCTATCAAGCGTAAGCCAGGGAGTGGTGCCATCGGCCACACGGTTTATGATATCCACCATTTGGCCGATGGATGGCTGGCGGTTGCCAGTCTTGGTGTGGGCTATGAAATTGCCCGTTTCTATCAGGGTGGTCAGCGGCAATACCAATTGAGCACCCTTTTTTAGCTCTTCATTAATGTGTTTGTCGACGTACTCTTTGTTGATAATACCATCTTCCCCAGCCACTTCTTTTCCTGGAACCTGAATCCATACGCAGAGTACCGAGGTGTCGAGGATAATCACTTTTTTCTTCTGCATCATAATCATATCCTCCCTTCTGCCATAGAGGTGCCTATGCTGCCATTGGCCATCAGTTTTAGTAGGTTTTCATGCTCGTCGAGCGGAATTATTTCGCTTGACCCATTTTGATGGTTACGGCGCACGTAGCTTATGCGCGATATCATATCAGGGCCTAACGTGTCGATGAGGTAAGGGTTGTGGGTGGTGCAAACCACATCAATGCCGCGTTCTTTGCCGAGGCTTCTTAATGCGCGCACCAGCTCGTTGGAGCGGGATGGATGGAGGCCGTTGTCCACTTCTTCAACCAGTAGCAGGGTGCCGGCAGGCAGGGTCAGTAGGGCTGTCACGATGGCGATGAAACGCAACGTGCCGTCCGACATGCCACGGGCATCGAGCAACATTTCCTCAGCTCCTTCGGTCCACTGTTCCTTGCAGCATAGTATAGCGTCCTTTTTGAAGGTTCCAACAGTTTCGGCCCATACAGCCATGATATCTCTTTCGGGCAGGGGGCGGACTATCTCGGCAATGCGTTTCTCGAGCAAGATTTTTTCTTCTGCTTCTTTGCCGGCAATCACACCTGCGATATTCGAAGCGTCTTTTGACAAATTCTGCTCAAAAGTAGAGTAATCGCGCATCTTCCCGGGGATGGGGTCTAGGATGAATATTTTGCGGAGAAGGCCCAGAACAAAGCCGATACCCTCTTCCACATCTTTTTGTAGCTTAGTCATGCCCAACTGGAATAAGGCAGACTTGCGCCGGTCGAGATCGACAGGTTTTCTGCCTGGCAGGAAAACGGAAAACGAAGCGTCGGTTTCGGAAGGAGTCTTACCTAACTTGAAAAGGTCCTTTGTGTATTCTCTGTTGTTCTGAGAAAGTGTGCGTGTTAGGTATTCGTCAACAATCTGAAATTGGGTGTCGAAAGAAATGCAATAATCATAGTAGATTTTGTTATCCTCGTCGTAAGCTTTGACACCTAGGGCTGCCTGGGTTTCGCCTTCCTTGACCACCCAACCGTCACCGCCTCTGATTGCTTTTGCGGCATCAGACAGGGACGAGCCATTGGAAACTTGTGACAGATAGTCCATAGCATCCAGTATATTAGATTTGCCACTGGCGTTGTATCCGATTACAAATGTCAGTGGTTCGATATACAGTTTTGATTGCCCGAAACTTTTCCAATTGGTAAGTGTGATTTCTTCAATCATTTTGCTACAAATTAATTTTTTGCAAAGATACGATTTTTTTTTGAGATAGAGGGAAAAAGTTGGCGAGGGGCTAGTAGCTGGTACTAAAGATATAGTCGTCGCCATCCTTCAGCACCAAATGCCAGTCGTATTCGCCTAGGCGGTTCATCGCGGTGAGGAGGTCTGTGTCGTTCCAGCGGAGTTCGGTGGTGTCACGAAATGGGAGCATATCTAAACCGTGCTGACTGGTTTTGACAGTGCATTGGCCATTGTTATGACTTAGTTTGCAATAGATAACATTGCTCATAGTAGATACGGTTTTTTGGGTTATTCAAACACTTCTCTCAGGAGGGCTTGCTTGAGGGCGTCGCACTCGGTGAGGATGAGTTTATAATTTTCTTTCAGTTGGTTCACCTTGGCGGAAAGGGCGTCGAGGTGGGAGACAATGGATTGCTGGGCTTGTTTGTTGGGAAACGAAATGATATGTTTCTCCATGTCGTTTTTTGTAAGTGCTTGCCTAGTTGAGGCTGCTTCGCCAATAACTAATAACTCTTTTTGGTGGTTTTTGCTGATGAGGCAATAGCAAAGGAATTGCGGTATCGCACCTTCTTTAATTCTAAGAATACAAACATGCTGATTCACTCTTGCAGGTAATACATCCTCGGGCAGAACACAGCATCTTGCAATGGACGCGCCTGTGATATTAAACAAGATATCATCTTTATTAAGGGTCACGCCGTTTAATTTTGAGGCTGCTTCATCATTAATATGCGCTAATTCCGTATAATCAAAGAATCCATAACGCACATTCATACTTCTCACTAACGATACACCTTTTTCAATGTAAACTTTTTTACCGCCTTTAGGGGTTGCTCCAGAGCCAATCTTTGAACATATCTCACCCAGTGTCTTTTTCACCCACCCCTCTTTAGGAGACATAGCTTCTTCGAGGGCGGCGGAGAAGAGGGACTGGGCATCCTGCAATTGTTTCTCAGCATTGGCCTTCAACTGGTCTATCTTCGCAAAAGCACTGTCCAGATAATCCACTATTTGTTGCTGCTCGGGAAGTGGGGGGACGGGGATGGAGATAGCCAAGACTTGCTTTGATGAAAGATGTTTAACTGTTGAAAAGGTCGTTTTGCTGTTGATCGAGTTTAATTCTTTTGGTAGAAAATAAAGTGCATATCGAGAAAGAAGATTATTCGACGGAATTAGTTTACAAACTCGCTGGTTAAGAAAAGCCTTTCCTCCATTCCACTCTGCAATGTTAAAATCACCATCCATACCAATAAGGATGTCTCCATTATTTACTAAATATGAATCATCAACAGATTCACTAGTATATGTCTCCGAATATCCTCTTTTTATATCTCGAATTCTAATAAGCGGACACCCACTTGTCCCAAATAACTTTGAGTCAAATGCAAATCCATTTTGAACGGCACACACCTCTTTTAAGGGTATATATTTCCAATCCTTTTTCATGATTTACCTCCTTCCATCTCTTTTGCCATCTTCTCATACTCTTCCATCTCTTTTTTGCTGAAATTGTTGAAGATTTCCAAAGCACGATAAATATTATCGATGCATTCATGACGTTGTTCCTTGGTCTCTAGCCTCCAGAAATCACGGCCGATAAAAAGCATATTGTCCATTGCTAGAAGTTGTTTCTTCTTCAAAAAAGTATTACCTCCTGCTTCTAGAGCGAGTGCCATTCCGATATTTTGGATTTCGACTGAATCGTAATGAATTCTATTTACCCATTCCACATTGGTGGTGCTATCGGGTAATTCTTTGATAGTAGTCACTTCTTCCATCAAGCTCACCCAGCGAATGACAGTAGTATTGATATAGTGGTGCACGGTATAGCGGGCAGACCTCTTGGCTATCTGGCTGGCAATCACACATGCCACTATTGTTGCAATCAATGTGGCAACAGAAATGATAATTGTAATTATTTCAGTATTCATCTTACATTATTCTATAGTCTATCTCATGTTTCCAATCATTCGACGGAACTCCCAAACATTAAATTTGGGTTCTCTTGACCGAGTGAGGGGGTGTTTGTTGCTTAGATAGTTTTTAAGTTTACCCATTGTATCAAAATGCTTTTCTTCCGTTAAGTAAAATTGGTGCTTGAAAAGATATTCCCATGCTGGAACACCATAATATTCCCTCATCGCGTCCAAATGGAAAGCGCATATCTGACCATGGTCTTTGTACCGAAACAGCTCTATCGCTTTGTAGTATTTATCTTCAAATCTACGTTGATTATCAAGTTCGATTCCGCTCTTCTTGCAATAATAATCTATGGTGTAGATTATTGTGTCTTCTTCTGTCAGTATGAAGTCCATAGTTATTGTATGATTTTAATTATTTCACTTAATGGTTCATTATTCACCACATTCAACTCCAGCAATTAATGTCAAGTATCATTTGTGGCTACTGATTCGAGTTTAACTGACTAATGATTTCGTTGATGAGGCTTTCATTCTCTCGGTTGAGAGCAAAAAGGCTGGCAGCTACTTCTCTGGACGTTCTCCAGTCTTTAACTTCAACCTTATTCGGGTTTTTGACAGAGAGGTCGAAGGTGTCGTCGAGGGTCTTGACATCGAGGAGCCAGCTGTTGGGGCCTTGGGCTCGGGTCTGCTGCATGCGGAGGAACTCTTCCATGTCTTGGGCATTGAGGGCGTTGGTCTTGCCGAGGTTGCGGCCGGGGTTGAGCTGGTAGTACCATATCTGCTCGGTGGGCGTGCCTTTGTCGAAGAAGAGCACCACGGTCTTGACTCCCGCACCGGTGAACACGCCGCTGGGCAGGTCGAGGATGGTGTGGAGGTTGCACTCTTCGAGCAGCATCTTCCTTAAGGCCAACGCATCGCCGTTGGAGAGGAAGGTGTTCTTGATGACGATGCCGGCACGGCCACCCACTTTGAGCATCTTGACGAAGTGCTGCATGAACATGTAGGCGGTCTCAGAGGAACGGATGTCGAAGTTCTGCTGCACCTCGGCACGCTCGCTGCCGCCAAAGGGCGGGTTGGCGAGAATCACATGGTGGCGGTCCTTCTCCATCACGCCGTTGAGGTTCTCGGCCAGCGTGTTGCCACGGATGATGTTGGGGGCTTTGACGCCGTGGAATATCATGTTCATGGTGGCGATGATGTAGGGCAGCGGCTTCTTCTCCTTGCCCAGGAAGGTGCGCTCCTGCAGGGCCTCATTGTCGGCAGTGCTCTGCACCTGGGGGAGCATGTAGTTGTAGGCCTCGCAGAGGAAGCCGGCAGAGCCGCAGGCGGGGTCATAGACGGTCTCGCCAATGCGGGGGGTTGACGACCTGCACGATGGCCTGGATGAGGGGGCGCGGGGTGTAGTACTCGCCACCGTTGCGGCCGGCATTGCCCATGCGCTGGATGCGGCTTTCGTAGAGGACGGTTATCTCGTGCTTGTCGTCGGCAGACTGGAAGTGGAGGGAGTCGATTTTGTTGATGACCTCGCGGAGGTTGTAGCCGGACTGTATCTTGTTGCGCAGCTCGGAGAAGATTTCGCCAATCTTATACTCCAGGGTGCGGGAGTTGGCGGCCTCGGACTTGAACTTGGCGAGGGAGGGGAAAAGGGACTGGTTGACGAACTGGACGAGGTCGTCGCCGGTCATGGCGTTGACCACATCGAGCTCGCCAGCGGCGGTCTTGGGGGCCGCCCAGGCACTCCAGCGGTTGAAGCCGGTGATCACACGGCGGTATTCCTTGCCCTCGAACTGGGCAGAGAGCTCGAGGTCGGACTCCAGGTCGTCGAGATATTTGAGGAAGAGGATCCAGGTGGTCTGCTCGATGTAGTCGAGCTCGTTGCTGCATCCGGCTTCCTGTCGCAGAATCTTGTCGATGGCGTTGAATGTTGCTTCGTATTGCATTGGATCGGATTGTAGAATGTAGATTGTAGATTGTAGAGTGGAATAATTTAATGAAAAATAAAAAATAAAGAGTGGCTGCCGCTACTAATTCCTAATTTCTAATTTCTAATTACTTCGTTCAGGCATTTGAGGGTGACGGTGACGGCGGTGAGGTCGGCGTCGGGGTGGCGGGGGATGAAGGTGGCGGTGAGTTCGAGGCCCTGGCCGAGGTCGAAGTAGT
>JAKSMO010000086.1 GCA_024400545.1 Bacteroidales bacterium
TTCACATACCAGTTGGCACAGCTCACAACGGCATAGTTGTTGCCCCAGTCGTTGGAAGCCATAGCATGGTGGATGAGGTCGAGGTAGATGTCGAACTTGTCATACACAAGTTTCTGACCAATGGCAATATAGTTCATAAATTTGCGGTCGGGACGCTGGAACCAGTTCACCGACGAGAGCATCTTGTAGTGACCGAAATCGCCGCTGTAGAACAGGTTGTAGGAGAACAGACCATCGTTCCACTGTGCCCCGCCGTCATTATGCACATAGGGCGAGTTGCCAATCTGGCCCAAAATCATGTGCTTGCCGTTGTTGGACTTGTAGGCAGCGGCCAATGCGGGCTGGAAACAGTAGAAATAATCCCAATAGCGGGTGCAGAAAAGCACATCAATAGGAGGTGCGTCGTATTCAAAGCCACCCACAGCGAGGGCATCCTTACCCATGCGGATCATCCAGTTGGCATTGGGCATATAATTAATGTACAAAAAGTCGGTGTTGTCAAAAAGACTTACGTTGCCGGGATTGGCCACAATACGCTGACGGAAAAAGTAAGAGAACTTATCGCCCAAATCGCCACCCACAATAAGATTGAAATAGCGACCATGCATACCATACAAATCGGTGAAATCGGAACCGAACTCATCGCTGGAGTGATTGTAGTCAAAATCAGCTCTGGCCTCAAGGCGCATCTGACTAAAAACGGGTTCAAAGTTAACCTGTGCCTTGGCTGCAACAGAAATTGCCATAAGCCCAATCAGGGGCAGAATGTGTAAGATGTTATGTTTCAACTTAGTATTTATTTATTAATGTTTATATTCTATTTGCAAAGGTACGAAAAAAAAATATTTTTTTCGGAATATGAAATAAAAATGCTAATTTTGTAATTTGAAACAAAAAGTATTAATATGAATAAAAGCAACTTTTTCAAAGGTTTATGCATTGCTGCGGCAATGTTTGCCGCTTGTTTTTCAGTTCATGCGCAAAAACACGAGACCTCTTTCTACTTTAATGGATTTCTGCCTGTCGGCGAGTTCAATAGTCGTTATGATTTGAATCCTGTTGAATTCCGCCCTATGGACCGCTACAGCGTGGCCCAGTATGCCGGTGCCGGTATTGGCCTATCCTATCGTTTTGGTTTTTGGTTTGATATCGGATACGGTCAGCTCCAGCCTTATGCCGAAGCTAGCTTCTTCTGGAATCCCACCAAGAAATCCGTCACCGACATCTACGACGACAACGACATGAACGACCAGCTAGGCTTCACCCCCGTCACTCCCCATTATTTCAATGTTCCCGCCATGCTGGGCTTGAAATATCGCTATAGTGTCACCACCACCGTTCAGCCTTTTGCCGAGTTTGCCTTAGGCTTCGATGCCATGTTCATCAGCCGCAACGGCTACGGCGAAAACAACCTGTTGTGGTATTGCTATAAGCCTTCCTTCAATTTTGCCTGGATGGTGGGCGCCGGCACCTATCTTGGCGACAAAGTAAGCGTGGGCCTCTACTACTTTGGCTTGGGCGATCACCGCATCAACTACAACCGATTCTGCGAGGTGAGCGACCCCACTTCTTCCAAAGTGGTAAAGCGCAACATCGGCGAGTTGGCCATCCGTTTCGGATTCCACTTCTAATACAATCATATCCCACACACCCAAAACAGGGGGATGCCGTTGGCATCCCCCTGTTTTCATTCATACATGAATTTCTTTGGATAAGAGCCTCCTTCGCACAATGCCTTGGAGGATAAAAAAGGAATGCCGACCTTTACCGGCCGACATTCCTCAGAAAAAACAACGATAAGGTTTCTTATTTAACCATATCCATAAACTCTTTGCAGGGTTTAAATTTAGGCACATTGTGCTCGGGAATTTCAACGGAGGTGTTCTTGGTGATGTTGCGACCAATCTTAGCGGCACGACGAACAATCTCAAAAGTACCAAAGCCACGGAAATACACGTTTTCACCTTCTGCCATAGCCTCTTTGATAGCGGACATCATTTCTTCAATGGTAGCCTGCACAGCCACACGTTCAATTCCAGTTTTCTTAGCAACTTCTGCTACAAGTTCTGCTTTTGTCATAACTAATTTATTATTATTTTGTTGTTCAATTTTAAAATGCAAAGATACAAACTTTTTTTGAAATAA
This sequence comes from Bacteroidales bacterium, assembly GCA_024400545.1. Taxonomy (GTDB): domain Bacteria; phylum Bacteroidota; class Bacteroidia; order Bacteroidales; family P3; genus Colimorpha. The sequence goes on from JAKSMO010000086.1 coordinate 2,146, forward strand.
TAAAAAAAAATGTAATATCTTGAAGAAAAAAAAGTTAAAACCAACTCATAACTTGACAAATCCGAAAACACAACTCCCGCATGCCAACGTCCTCCCCCACTCGACTTTTCTCCGTCATATCAACCAGTCAGCAACCAGCCATCCTAGCTCCCCCTAATCATGCTCAACCCTTCAGTCCCTACCCCGCGGCACCACAGAAGTTCCACATCAAATCCCTTATCCATCCCACATGTTACGTATTCTCACACTACTACAATTACCACAAATGTCACTTTGCAATCGACCACGAAGAGGCATTGAGGTGAAGGTTCAACAATGTCACTCAAACAATTGGCACAAGTACCACCTACAAAATGCCTCTAGGTAATTTCCGGCGGTTACTGTATGGTATTTAGCAAAGCGTCTATGGCTTGGTTTATCGTTTCGGGTTGTTCCATATGGATAAAGTGGCCGCAGGTGGTCAGTTCGGTGTAGGTAAGGTTGGGGTAAAGTTCCTGCATCCGCTGCTTGTTGTCGGGTTCCAAGCCACTGTTTTGCGTGCAAACCACACTCACGGGCACGGCAATCTGTCGCCCTGTCCAATAGCGCATATCCACCAGGTTGCCCATAGTGCTGCAAGCCACAAACCCTGGGGTGTTGGGCATCACGCTCATGGCATAGTCGGTGACGGCCTGCGGGGTTTCTGGACCGGACAGCGAGCTGACAAATCCGGCAAAATAGTCTTTCACATCTTCCTGACAAAATCCGTTGGCAAAGCTTCGCATGGCCAGTTTGTATTGCTCGGCCATAGCGGAGTCGGTAGGCAGTAGCACATACACGCCGTCGATATCCAACAGTCCAAGTACTTGATCGGGATGTGCAAAAGTAAACTCTCGGCAAATGGGAGTTCCGAGACTGTGGCCCACCAGCACGGCACGGCCTATGCCGGCATCGGCCATCACCGATTCGATAGCTTGGGCAAAAAATTCGAGGCTATAGTTGGTATCAGGCTTATCGCTCTGTCCGAAACCAGGCAGGTCTATCAGCACCAGTCGCAAACCTTTTCTGCCAGCAAAAGCCTCGTATTGGGCCTGCCAAGTGTTGAGGTCGCAACCCAGGCCGTGAACAAAGATCACTGCCGTGTCGCCTTGACCAGAAATCTTATAGTGTACCCGTACCGAATCCATCGTGGCATAATGCGACTCCAATTCATCCCATGCTTTCTCCTGAGGCTGGCAGGCGGCCAATATCGCCACTGCCAGAAACATCCAAATAATTCTACTTTTCATTATTATATCTTTTGTAGGCCACTACCATGTAGCCGATAAAAAAACAGGTTGCTTACTGCAACCTGTCTTAAACTTAGTAGCGGGGGCTGGATTCGAACCAACGACCTCCGGGTTATGAGCCCGACGAGCTACCACTGCTCTACCCCGCAATCCATTATTTCGCTTTCGAAATCGAGTGCAAAATTACTAACTTTTTTTGACATGGCAAAATATTTTTGCGCCTTAATCTTATAATTAACACTTTTCTCACTGATAGCTATTCATTTACGAAAATTATTTTAACAATCTGCATTAAGACTTTTCTGCCGAATTTTCGTCTGTTGCATTTTTGTTTTTTACAAAATCACGCCCGCAGGAACGACAAAACCCCGAACCGAGTCGGGGTTTTGCTTATTATAACATATAATTCAATGAATTACATATTTGCAAGGCCTTCGTTGAGGAAGCCGATGAACTTCTGAACGTCGCGGTCGTATTTGTAGTTCTCTTTGGTGAGCACTTTGCCGTCAGCGTTGATGATGACGTAGTAGGGCTGGGCATTCACGTTGTACTCGGTTTTCTGGAAGTTGAGGTTGCGGCGACCAAGGGTCTTGAGGGTTTTGCCCTTCTCGTCAACCACCCATTCTTCCTCGGGCAGCTCGATGGTGTTTTCGTCGGCATACATGGCGCACATGACGAACTTGTTGGCCAAGATTTCCATCACATTGGCATCGCTCCACACATAGTGCTCCATCTCACGGCAGTTGGCACAAGTCTTGCCAGTGAAGTCGATGAAGATAGGCATGTTGTGTTCCTTAGCGTAGGCCTTGGCCTCGTTGAGGTCGTAGAAAGCCTCATAGCCTGCGGGGGTGTGCAGCTTATCCACATACTTACGATCGGCGGGCAGTTTGCCAACTTGGGCAGTGCTGCCGGGCATGGCGGATACCATACCGCCTTCAGCCAGGTTGAAATCCTGCGAGTGCATGGGAGGCAGGAAGCCGCTGATGCCCTTGAGGGGAGCGCCCCACATACCGGGAATCATATACATGACAAAGGCAAATACGAGGATGGCGATGGCGGTGCGGCCAAAGCCGAGGTGCTCGACGGGGTCGTCGCCTTTGAAGCGAAGTTTGCCAAGGAGGTAGAAGCCGAGCATGGCGAAGATGACAATCCAGAGGGCGAGGTAGATCTCACGATCGAGGATGCCCCAACCGCAGTAAAGGTCGGCCTGTTGGAGGAATTTGAGACCGAAAGCAAGCTCGAGGAATGCGAAGACCACCTTCACAGTGTTGAGCCAGGAGCCAGACTTCATGTTCTTGAGCACGCCGGGGAAGATGGCCAGCAGGGTGAAGGGCAGGGCGAAACCGATGCCGAAACCGAGCATGGTGAGGAGGGATACCCAACGGTCGGTGCTGGAGGTGGTGAGACCCACGAGGGCAGCACCCAGGATGGGACCGGTGCAGCTGAAGGAAACAAGCACAGTGGTGAGGGCGATGAAGAAGGGAGCCAGGAAGCCGCCCTTATCGGCCTGCTCGTCACTCTTGTTGATCCACTTCTCAGGCATCTTGATTTCAAACATGCCGAAGAACGACATGGAGAAGACGAGGAAGATGACGAAGAAGATCATGTTGGGAATCCAGTGTACGCCCATGACGTAGAGCGATTCGGGACCGAGGATGAGGGCCAGGATGGCACCCAGCACGGCAAAAAGGAATACGATGGAGAAACCAAAGAAGAAGGCCTGACGGCGATTCTTGCGCTTGTCTTCACCGCCGTTCATGAAGAAGTTGACGGTCATGGGGATCATGGGGAACACGCAGGGGGTGAACATGGTGAGGATACCACCCAACAGTGCCAGGAAGAAGATGTTGAAGAGCGAGTTGCTTTCTTTCTCCTCTTCTACAGGCTGCTCTTCGGCCTTGGGTTCTTCGGCCACAACGGCCTCGGCCACAGCGGTGTCAACAGCCTCTTCGGTTTCCTCGATGGCGGCCACCTCGACGGCGTCAACGGGAGCAGCGGCACCTTTCACGCTGAAGTTGAAGTCGCGGTCTTCGGGAGCGATGCAGCTACCGTTATTGCAAGCCTGGTAGCTGAAAGTGCCGGAAACTTTGAAATCTTTGTCGGAGAGGCGTTTGATTTTCTGCTTGAAAACGACCTTGCCACTGAAGGAGCGAACCTTGCAACCAAAGTCGCTGTCGTACTCCTCGTGGGGCTTGGGACTTTCAGTCACTTTACCAATGAGTTTGTAGTCCTTGCTGGGAGCAAACTCAAAAGCAATACCAAGAGGGCCATTGTCGTCGGTGTACTGAGAATAGATGTGCCAACCGTTGTCGAGCTTGCCGGTGAAGACCAACTCCGACTCGGTCTCGTTGAGGTCGTTGACTGCATACGACCACTTGACGGGATCCTGCAACTGAGCAAAACTTGCAATAGCAAAGCTCAGCATGAGGAAAAGGGTAGTGAGTTTTTTCATAGGATTAATATTTTATTATTGATTATTCATTATTTATTTCAAAACAAATTTCACACTGCGGGAGCCGGCGGCAGACTTCACCTTGACGGTGTAGGTACCTTTCTTCATCTTTGAAATGTTGATGTTGGAGCCAGCACGGTATTTCGGCACGGTGCGCACCTTTTCGCCTTTGGCATTGATGAAGGTAACCTCGGCTTCGGGGGCCGACATGCTGATAGCCAAGGTGCCTTCTTCCAGATTGGGCAGAAGGCGGATACGCTCGTCGGCAGCCACGGCCTCGTCGGCGGCAGGCTTGTCGGTCTTGCCAGGTTTATCGGTCTTGGTGCCTTTGCCCTTACCCTTGGCGGGATTGTCGTCGGGCAAGTTTTCGGCCACCTCGCTACTAGTGGCAGGGGTGCGTGCAGCCAGGGCCTTGTCCATATCGTAGCCCGAAAGGCAGTACAGGCCGCGCTCGTCGGTGCCCACCCAGATGTTGCCTCGGCGGTCGATAGTGATGTTTTGGAACATGCACTTGGGCAGGTAATCGCCAGCGCGGAAAGTATCCCAACGTTCGCCACAGTCAAACACTGCCACACCGCCATCGGTGGCCATCCACAGGTGGCCTTCGCTGTCGAAGGCTAGGTCGTTGACCTGGTTGCCGGGAATGGGGCAGTTGTCGATATTATATATTTTCCAACTCTCGCCATCAAAACGGCAAAGGCCTTCGAGGGTGCCAATCCACTTTACGTTGTTGCGATCAATGGCAATGGCAGTGCAAATATTGTTGGGCAGTTTGGAATTCTTGGTGGTATAGGAGGTCCATTTGCGGCCGTCGAAAACACAGAGGCCGTCGTTGGTGCCTACCCACTTGCGGTCGCGGCTGTCAATCACTACGCAGAGAATAAAGTCGGACAGCAGGTCGCAATCGGCGGCGGAGTATTTGTTCCAGTTCACGCCGTCAAATTCCACAAATCCGCTCAGCGTCACGCCTATCCATTTCACTCCGGCATGGTCGATGGCTATGTCGCGGATATATTTCATATTCAGGCGGTGGGTGGCTTCGGCATGTTCGAACCAACGGTGGCCGTTAAACTCGATAACGCCAAAATCGTCGGTGCCAATCCAAAGGGTGTTGCCGTCGGACACAAGGCAATTGACAAACTGGTCTTTCAGTTTCTCGTTAAATTCGGCATAGTCGGTCCACTGGCCGTTGGCAAACTTATTCAAGCCCTGGGTAGAGCCCACCCAAAGGTTGTCCCATTTGTCGGTAGTCACAGCCAGGATATTGTTCTCAATCAGACCCGAATTCTTTTTGTTGTAATTGGTCCAGTTCTGCGCCAAGGATATGGCCGCATAAGCAATAAGGACGGTGAATATGGCGAATTGTTTCATGGTGTTTCTGTGGTCTGTGATCGGTGATGTGTGATCGGTGATTGGTAGCTTTCTCAATAACTCTTAATTCTTAACTCTTAATTCTTAATTCCTCAGGTTTTGTGTTTCTCTTTTTTGGCTGCGGGGAAAAGGATGTTGTTGAGGATGAGTCGGTAGCCGGGGGAGTTGGGGTAGAGCGAGAGGTCGGTGGGCGGGTCGCCGATATAATGGCGGTAGTCCTCGGGGTCGTGACCTCCCAAGAAAGTCCAAGTGCCCTTGCCGTATTCGCCGTGGAGGTAGCGCACCTCGCCCAAGGCCTTGTTCTCGGCCAAGATTACGGCGGAGGACTTGACGGTTTCGCGACGGAAGGCAGTGGTCTGCCCCATGAAGCCGTGAATCACACGGGTGTGGCACTGCGTGAGCATAGTGGGCACCCAGTCCCATTTGGCCGAAAAATCGAAAAGGGTAAAGAAATCGTTCTTCTCGTTTACGGCACGCTGGTGGGCGCGGTCGTCGATATCGATAGTGGAGATCTCGTATTCGCTGGGATTGGTGCTGATGCGGAAATCCTTAAAGGCAAAAGTCTTGCTGAAATCTAGATGATGCTGGGCATCGGGCTGCATGGGGTCGCCATCGAACATTACATCGCATATATCCACATCTTCGGCGGCCAGGGCCACATCGTAGCTGTCGGGAGCCGAGCACATGGCAAAGAGGAAACCGCCGCCCATCACAAAGTCGCGTATCTTGTGCACCACCCCAAGCTTGAGCTGGCTCACCTTTTGGAAACCCAGTCGTTGGGCCGTGGCCTCCTGGGTGCGCACATCCTCAATGTACCACTGCTGGTTGCGGTAGTTGCCCCAAAACTTGCCGTACTGACCGGTAAAATCCTCGTGGTGCAGGTGCAGCCAGTCGTAAGTGGGCAGCACACCGCCTATCACCTCGTCGTCATACACAATGTCGTAAGGTATTTCGGCATAGGTGAGCACCAGGGTTACGGCATCGTCCCACGGCAGCTTGTTTTTGGGGGAATAGACTGCAATTTTAGGGGCCTTTTTCAGCCGCACAGCATCCATATTCACACTGGGTTCGGCTATCTCAGACAATATCGCAGACGACTGGCCGTCGGCCAAAGTCTCGGTGGTGACACCACGCAGCCGGCATTCGCGCTCCAGCGCATCGGCATATTTCATCATAAAAGCACCGCCACGATAGTTGAGCAGCCATGTCACCTCTACTTCGCGTTCCAAAGCCCAATAGGCTATGCCGTATGCCTTTAGGTGGTTGTGCTGCACCTCGTCCATGGGCACCAGCAGATAGGTAGCGCGGACGGGCGACAGAACCAAGAGCATCAGCAGAGTTATGAGCAGAGACTTCTTCATGTAAAAGCTAATAACGCAAAGTTGCCAAAGTTATTGTGCGAGAGTAGAAAAATGTTTAATCGTGTTTATGACTTACTATCCATTAATATCCTCATCTACAACGTACCGTTCGATATTGCGGTGCTCTTTGGAGAAGTTGAGGCCTATGCGAATGATCT
>JAKSMO010000087.1 GCA_024400545.1 Bacteroidales bacterium
GAGGCTGTGCCGAGGGCAGTGACATAGGCAGGCAGCATGGTGACAAGGGCTTTGAAAGGATTCTTCTTGGCAATAGGGCCAGCCACAAGGAAGATGGTGACAAGCTCGGTAACATGCAGGAGGAAGATGAACCCCACTATTTTGAGGAATGCGCCCAGCACGGGAGCAACATGGCCTTCTGCCCCCATCTGCAGGAAGATACCGAAGATGTAGAGCGGCAGGCAGGGGATGATGACCTTGGCGATAACCGATGTGATGATATCGCGAAAATCAACTAAGAAACCCCGCATGGTGGTGCCGCTGATATGGGCGGTGGTAAGGCCAAGGATGAAGGCCAGCACCAAAGCGGTGGTGACCGAGATGAAGGCAGGCATCTCGATGGTGAAATAGGGCGTGAGAGAGTTGCTCATGTCCATATTGCTGAGTGTGGTAAGGCCATCGCCGAGGATATGGGGATAGGCCAAAGAGCATGAGAAATAGGAGAATACGCCCGATATTACCGTGGAGCCATAGGCCAATGCCACGGTGATGAGCAGCAGCTTGCCCGCTCCTTTGCCCAAATCGGCGATGCCAGGAGCCACCAAGCCGATGATCAGCAAGGGGATGAACATACCGAGGAAGTTGCTGAAAATGGAGTTGAAGGTGAGGAAAACTCTCACAGCCCATCCGGGAAAGAAGAATGAGCAACCAATACCTAAGGCAATGGCGATAAGAATCTTGGGCAAGATGCCGAGTTTAGACAGTTTCATGCTATGATAATTTTGTGATCGGTGACTGGTGATTGGTGATTAGCGCTTGGTGGCTGCCGCCCCTCCATTCACTCTTTACCATTCACTATTTCACTTTATTAATAATGAATAGAAAGGTGAGAAGTACCTATGGGTTGCTTCTCACCTTTTTTTGAGTCTCTTTCAGAAGAAAGAACTATTTGTTGTAGCGCTGGCACTCTTTGGGAGTAACGCAGGTGCCGGTGGCACGAGCTACGAGGATGCGCTCTTCGAGAACCTCAGCAGCACTGGCGCTGATTTCGGGAAGGGTGCGGATGACCTTGTAGGCCTCAAATTTCATCTTGCGGGAGGTGTTGCCGACGTGAGTGATTTCGCCGTAAGCCTCGATATAGTCGCCAGCATAGACAGGAGCCTTGAACTCAACCATGTCGTAAGCGCAGAAGAGACCTTCGTCGCCGTCCTGTTTGATAAGGAGTTCAGTGGCGACATCGCCAAAGAGGTGAACCATGTGTGCGCCATCTACGAGGTTTCCGCCGTAGTGTGCGTCTTTTGCGCTCATGCGCAAGCGGAGCATAGAAGTAATTGCCATAGTTAGTTGTTTTTTTATAGTGATCCGTGACCAGTGAATGGTGATTAGTGATTGGCGGCTACCGCCCTTCAGTTCACCCTTCACTCTTCACTATTTCACTTTTATTTAATAATATAATCGACAAAGATGCCGGGGGTCTTCACATTCTCGGGAGCGATCTCGCCAGTCTTGACAATCTGCTGGGGCTCTACGATAACCATGTCGGCAGCGGTGGCCATCATGGGGCAGAAGTTCTGGCTGGTGCCCTTGTAAACAAGGTTACCAGTCTCATCGCAGATATTTGCGCCGATGATAGCGACGTCAGCGTGAACGGGTTTCTCAAGGAGATACTCAACGCCGTCAACAGTGACTTTCTGCTTGCCGTTCTCAACCACGGTGCCAAGACCAGTGCGGGTGAGCACACCACCAAGACCTGCGCCAGCAGCACGGATCTGCTCGGCCAGGGTGCCCTGGGGCTGGAGGGTGACATTGAGCTCGCCAGCGTTCATCTGGTCGATGGTATTATTATTGGTGCCGATATGGGTAGCGATGAGGTTCTTGACCTGATGGTTGGTGATAAGCTTGCCAACGCCAACTTCGGGATAAGCGGTATCGTTGCAGATGATGGTAAGGTCCTTTACGCCTTTCTCAACAAGAGCATCGATAAGAGCAATAGGATTGCCTACACCGAGGAATCCACCTACCATAACAGTCATGCCGTCCTGAATTTTGTCGGCAGCTTCTTTTACAGATATGAATTTATTCATAACAATATATTTTTATTTATTTTTAGACTAAAAAATGGTCTTAACGTTTGTTTATTAGTCGGTTTGACACAAAAAGTTACTTTCGTATCCACCTCAATTACAAATTGCAAATATATGAAATTTTTCTGATATCGAAAAAAATTTTGTCTATTTTGTAAAATCTGCGTACTTTTGCAAAAGATTTTGAGTTATTTTTGTACTCAATTTATAGTTATGAATAACATGAAGAAAACAGCACTTATATTGGCAGCACTCCTGGCCTTTTGCGGCCTGGCTCAAGCTCAGGATTATGTGGTTCCGGTGGAAACCTGGGACTACGAGGAAATAAATGGTAGCAACTATCACGGCTATAATTTTAACGAAGGTTGGGATGTGGATTTTACCATTGAGAACCAAGACGGCCGCTACACTCCTACCGAAGAGGATGTGGCCGAGGCCGAGCGTTTGATACAAAAACGCATTGCCTACGTGAACCGCTACCACATCAATCAGGAAGGCGACTGCCCCGTGATTGACGAACACATGCGCAAATATGAGCGCCAGTATGTGGGATTCACCGACATCACCGGCTGCCACATCGTTTGGGTGAACTTTGTGTGGGACGAGAAGGCCGCCGAGCGCCTGACCCAGGACATTGTGCTCACCGAGGGCGGTTGCGGCCACTATTGGCATGTGAAAGTGAACCTGTCCACCGGCAAGGTGTATGGATTGGAAGTGAACGGAACGGGCGACATTAAATACATTCCCCGCCACAAACGTCCCGCCCACCGCATCAGCCGTCCCAAAGCACCCCAGGCTGCTGGCAAGATACGCAAGACCGGTATTCCCCACGATCCCAGAGAAGCCCGTTTTTAATCCGATATAGAAATTTACATGTTAAGACGGAGTTGCACTCAGCGCATCCGTCTTAACTTTTTTATAAACCCACTATGAAAAGAGTTAGCTTACTTATTTTCGCCCTGCTGGCATTCACCGCAGCAAACGCACAGAAACCCCGCCCCGACGCATTCCCACCCGTACCTGACACCTTGGCCCCCAAAGCGCTGAACATGGCCACCACCCTTGAGGAAATGGCCAACTGGGACCGCTACCCCACCTACCCGGTGTATGTGGAGATGATGGAGCACTTTGCCGAAACTTACCCCAACCTGTGCCACCTCGACTCCATCGGACTCTCAGTACAGGACCGCCAGATCCTCTGCCTGGTCATCACCGGCACCAACGACAGCATCACCAACAAGCCCGAATTCTTTTATACCTCCACTATGCACGGCGACGAAGTGACGGGATTCTACCTCATGCTACGCCTATGCGACTCGCTACTGCGCGGCTATGGCAACTCGACCGAAATCACCCGCCTCCTCGACCGCACCAAGATTTTCATCAACCCTCTCTCCAACCCCGACGGCACCTACCACGGCGGCGACAACACCGTGCGTGGCGCCATACGCTACAACTCGCTCATGGTGGACCTCAACCGCAACTACCCTGACCCTTTCGGCACCCCGCCTCTTGACGAGTTGCAACGCGAAAACAGCTACATGATTGAATACACCAGTCAGCACAACTTCCGCCTCAGTGCCAACCTCCACGGCGGTGCCGAGGTGATGAACTATCCCTGGGACAGCTACACCTCGCGCGAACTGACCCACGAGAACGCTGAATGGTGGAAGGCTGTGGGCCAACGATTCGTTGACACCTGCCGCACCTATGACAACTACCGCTTCCGCGACGTCAACACACGCGGAGTAATCAATGGCGGCGACTGGTACGTGATTAGCAACGGCCGTCAAGACTATTTCAACAGTCAAGGTATCCGCGAAATAACCATGGAGCTCTCTTCCACAAAAATACTCTCCACCGACCAACTCGACCACTACTGGCAGTGCCTCTCGCACTCGCTTATCAACTATATCAACGAGGTGCACTCTTTTGCCACCTGCGACACCATCGCCACCGACACTTCCACTGTCGGCATCGACCCCATTGCCGACCAAGCTTACAAGGCCTACCCCAATCCTACTCGCGGCCCTGTAACTATTGTGACACCCACCGAAACGCTGCACTACAACCTATCCGACCGCCCTGCCGGCATCTATTTCATCCGCACCAAAGGACACACCGTGAAGGTTATCAAGCAATAATACATGGCTCGCTACTCTCACATATCTGTAGCCATTCCCATGCTGGCCGAGCAACAAAACTTGTTGCCGCTACTTGAGCGTTTCCGCCAGCAAACCTTCCAGCACTTCACCCTATACATTTGTATTAATAATGTAGAAGGCGGCTACGGATTTGAGGAGAACCAAATCTGCCTGCAAGAGCTGAAATCTGTTACCGACCTGCCACTCAACATCATTGATCGCAGCTCGATTGGCTGTGGTTGGAGCGGCAAGAAAAAGGGTGTGGGCTGGGCACGAAAAGTGCTGTTTGAGCAGATTATGACCGAAAAGGATGACGATGAATTGGTGGTGAGTTTGGATGCCGATACCGATTTTGCCAACAACTATTTGGAGGCTCTAATAGCTACATTTAATGCCGACACCTGTGCCAATGCCATGGCAGTGCCCTACTATCACCCGCTGAACGGCAACGCACAACTGGACCGCCCCATGCTACGCTATGAGTGCTATATGCGACATTATCTGCTCAACCTATTTCGCATCCAGTCGCCCTATGCCTTTACGGCGTTAGGAAGCGCCATGGCATTCCCACTGTGGGCCTACCGCCGTGTAGGCGGCATCACACCTTTGCAAGGCGGAGAAGATTTTTACCTGCTGCAGAAGTTTGCCAAAACAGGAAAACTAATAAACTGCATGGCACCAGCCTACGACAACGACTCAACGGTGGTGCGACCCCAAGGACGCACCTCGCCTCGGGTGCCTTTTGGCACCGGACCCGCCATTGCCAAAGGGATAGCAGGAATGGATGTGAGCTATCCTTTTTATTCTCACACTGGTTTTGATGCAGTGCTGGCCACCTACCAATCTTTTGACCACCTATACGAAAAGGACGAAGAGACACCCATGTCGGAGTTTCTGCGCAAGCAGTTGGCCACCGACGACTTATGGGGGTCGCTACGACTGAATTTCAAGACCAAAGACAGATTTATACATGCCTGTAGCGAACGGGTTGATGGATTGAGAATCTTACAGTTTCTCAAAAACACCCCTGAATATAGGCTATCTACAGCAGAATTGCCTGTGGATTTTGTCCACGACAACATCGACACATTAAATAATTATAGAGACCAACTTTTTGCCGAAGAGATGCGCCAACGCCGATCGAAGCATTAACCTTTCACAATCAAGATAATGAAACTAGAACTCCTCTCGCCTGCCAAAAACTACGAACAAGGACGCGAAGCCATCAACCATGGAGCTGATGCTGTGTATATCGGCCCGGCTCAATTCGGTGCCCGAGTGGCAGCTGGCAATAGTATCAGCGATATTGAACAACTGACACAATATGCCCACCAATACCATGCCAAGGTGTTTGCCACCATCAACACCCTGCTCTTCGACCACGAACTTGATTCCGCCGTACAACTCATACACCAGTTGTATAATGTAGGAGTGGATGCTCTAATCATGCAAGACCTGGGCTTGCTGGAATGCGACTTGCCTCCTATTGAACTACATGCCAGCACCCAAACGCACAATGCCAGTGTTGAGCGGGTGAGATTTATGGAACAGGTAGGGTTTAGCCGTGTGATTCTGGCCCGCGAAACCTCGCTGCAGCAAATGCAAGTGATCCGACAAAACACCTCGGTGGATTTGGAGGCTTTTGTGCAAGGAGCATTGTGTGTGAGTTATAGCGGACAATGCTATATGAGCCAGTATTTGAACGATCGCAGTGGCAACCGTGGTTGTTGCGGACAACCCTGCAGGTCGAAATACGACCTTTACGACGAGGACGGCCATTTGCTTAGGCGTGGTGAACATCTGCTCTCGCTCAAAGATTTCTCAGCCGCACAACAGCTAGAGCAGATGGTGGATGCCGGAATCACCTCATTTAAGATTGAAGGTCGATTAAAAGACATGGACTATGTAAAGAATGTGACAGCTTACTACCGACAGCTATTAGACAATTTGATGGAACACAAGAATCATTGTCATCCGGCATCGTCGGGCAGATGTCAGTTCTTTTTCACCCCCGACCTGGAAAAAACCTTTAACCGTGGCTTTACAAGCTACTTTTTGCAAGAGCGCCAACCCATGGCCACCATGAGCACTCAAAAATCGTTGGGCAAGAAGATTGGCACCGTGAGTAATATTAATAAGAACAATATTACTATTAAAAGCCACGAAACCCTCACGGCTGGCGACGGCCTCTGCTTCTTCAACACCAAAGGCGAACTAGAAGGCTTTTTTGTCAACCATGTCCATGGCCTTACATTCCAGCCCAACCGAATGCCAGAAAGCCTAACCGTGGGCACTCCGCTGTGGCGCAACAACGACCAAGCTTTCGAGAAACAAATGCAGGGCAAGACATGCAGCAGAAAGATTGATGTGAATCTATCATTATGCGAAACCGACTCGGGTTTGAAACTCAGCATAACGGATGCCAATGGCATTGAAGCTTGGGCCACATGCGAATGTGCAAAGGAGCTGGCTCAGAATCCCGAACGCGCCACCGATCAGATACTAAAACAACTAAACAAAATGGGCGACACAATCTTCCAGGTGGTGAATATCAACAACCAATGCGCCCAACCCTATTTTTTGCCAGCCGCCACGCTCAACGAGCTGCGCCGTCAGGCCGTGGCCAACCTAATGGAGCAACGCTTAGCCTATCACATGGCACACAGAGGTCACTGCATACCGTTGGACGAACGCCAGTCTAACACCACACCCTACTTCGCATCCGAACTAGACTACCGCGCTAATGTGATTAACACCAAATGCAAAGACTTTTATCAACGCCATGGGGTCGCCATAACTGAGTATGGACTAGAACATACTCACGACTATAACAATAAGGCACTGATGACCACCAAATACTGTCTGCGCTACGAACTGGGCGCCTGCCTAATGGGCAAAAACAAAACAAACAATCCTACCCCCTTGCCACAATCACAATTGTATTTGCGCAACAACAAAAACTGGTTTGAACTGCATTTTGATTGTAAAAACTGCATGATGCAGATAAAATTATCATCTAAAAGCACCCTCACCAATATTTCGGAGAACAAACACAACTCACGATAAACCAACAAGATAATTCACGATCACCGATTTTTGAGGAAAAATACGAGGGAAAAATGGATTTTTCCCCAAAAAATGGTCGTACTTTTGCAATGTGAAAAAAGGAACACAATGTTCCGAAAAGAAACAAATCAACAATAAAATTAAGAAAGGAGAAACAATATGAAGATGTCTCGCTTAATAAGCATGGTCATTTTGGGAGTAGCTCTGGTTGCCACTCCTGTTTATGCACAACGTGGCGGCGGTGGTCGCAGCGGTGGCGGCAGTTCTAGCCACAGTAGTAGCGGCGGCAGCCGTGGTGGCGGATACTCTGGCGGCCACAGCAGCTATTCCAGCCCTCGCTCCAGCTCTAGCAGTTCGAGCTATTCTCGTTCCAGCTCTAGCA
>JAKSMO010000088.1 GCA_024400545.1 Bacteroidales bacterium
CGGTCGTCCACTTGTTTCTGGGTGAACATGCCAAAGGTAAACAAACCCAGCAATGGGCCGTAAGTGTAGCCGGCTATGTCAAAAAGGGTGTCGATGAGCGACTGGTTGTGGAATGGGCGGAAAGCGATGATGACCAAAAGGTACAATAGCGCGAAACACACATGCACAATACGGCGTGTGCGAAGCTCCTTCTTAGCCCCCTTGCTGCCGAAGTTGAGAAAATCGTAGCAGAAAGTGGTGGTGAGGGCGGTAAGGGTGCCGTCGGCACTAGAATAGCCGGCTGCCACCATGCCCAGCACAAACACCACAGCCGTGAACGTGCTCAGCTTGAAGGCTATGGATGGGAAAATCTTGTCGGCCACCACAGCACCGTTCTCACCCACGGGCAGGGCAAAACCGGTGGATTGGGCATAGGCTATCAGCGCAGCCCCCAGACTGAGGAACAGGATGTTGACCACAATAAAGAGCATACTGCTGGTCATCACATTCTTTTGCGCGTCGCGCAATGTTTTGCATGTAAGGTTCTTTTGCATCATGTCCTGGTCCAGACCCGTCATGGTAATGGTGATAAACATACCGCTCACAATCTGTTTCCAATAATATTTGCTGGCGGTAGGGTCCGTCTCAAAAATGCGGGTATAGCCTTGGCTGGCCGACTGCTTAAGGAGTTGCCAGTAGGAGAGGTCTAGCTGCTTGAGAATCACCACCACTGTCACCAGTGCGGCAAGAATCAAAAAGGTTGTCTGCAACGTGTCGGTCCACACAACCGTCTTCAGTCCGCCACGGAAAGTGTAAAGCAGGATGATTACAATGAAAATCACCGCAGGCACCCAGAACGGGATGCCCCATTCTTTAAACACAAACTCATATAGGATAAAGACTACCAGATACATGCGCAGTGCCGACCCTAGCAAGCGCGAGATGATGAAGAATACGGCACCCGTCTTTTCCGATGCCACCCCAAAGCGCTGCTCCAGATAACTGTATATAGAGGTCACATTCAGGCGATAGTATAATGGAAGCAATATTCCGGCTATCACCGCATAGCCCAGCACATAGCCAAACACCAGCGGCATATAGGTAAACTGGCCGTAATACACACCGCCCGGAACCGACATGAACGTCACTCCCGAAAGCGATGCGCCTATCATACCATACGCCACCACAAACCAGGGCGATTTGCGTTGCCCGCGAAAAAACGAATCGTTGTCGGCGCTCTTACGCGACGATAGCCACATCACACCAAAAAGGAGTAGCGTGTAAGCTATAAAGCAAGATAAAATAATCGTTTCCAAAGTCTGTTTTAAATTTTTTTTCGTTTGCAAAGATACTAAAATTTTTCCATATCCGTTTTTTTTTGTAACTTTGAACACTCTAATTTGTGGTAAAAATACTTTAAAAGTAAGTGCAATATATTATTATATACTAAGTTATGAAAGTAAAGCAGATTCTGATAGCAGCCTTATTTTTGGTTTTGATGGGCTCTGTGGCCGCTCAAAACAATGATAATTTGCGTGGACGAATCAACGACCGCCCCAATCAGGCTGTGCAACGCCGCCCCAATGCGCCCACCAAAACCGCGCAGCAGATGCCCGACCGCATGTCCGACTGCACTCGCGATGGTTTGCACGGCGAGGTGCAGAACGTTCTTTCCGTCATGTATGAGGCCGATGACCATGCTGGTCGTGGCGGTATCATGGAACGTCTCAAAACTGTCTATAACCAGAAAGGTCAGCGCCGCAGCCAGTCCTATCTCTCCAATGAGGAAGATATGATTTTCCGCACCAAGTACAAGCACGACGATTTCGGCCTGGTCACCCTCGAACACATCCTCGACCCCGAAGAGAACGTTATCGGTCGCACCTACTACCTCTACGATGCCGACCTCATCCTCACCGAGGTCTATGTGGAGGACGAGGAGCGTCAGGTAGAGAGCCGCGTGCTCTACAAATACGATGCCCAGGGCCGTGTCAGCCAGCTCAGCTTCAACGACAACTACAACAATGTCTTCCGCCGCGAGATGTACATCTATGGCGAGAACGACAACATCTACAAAACCGTCGTCTTCAATGCCCAGGGCAAGAAAGTTCAGGAAATCCGTTACGAGTACGACGAGCACAACGAGCGAGTAAGCTCCACCCTCTTCGACTACTACGAAGACCCCAACGAGCCCGAGCTCACCATCACCCTCTACGAGTATCGCTATGATGAAGAAGGCAACTGGGTCACCCGCTACGAGTACCAGCTGGAGAACGACAAGAAAATTCCCGTCTATATCGTTGAACGCGACATCAAGTACTACTAGTAGATAGTACCATAAAATATATAAAGGACGCCAAATTCACAAAGGTGTCCTTTATTTTTTTATAGTCGGTGTGATTTTTCGGCAAAACTGTTGTCTAATGTAGTAAACCGCGGCTTAGATTGAATTATGAACAACAAAGAAGAACGTTTCAACCAATTGGTGTATGACCATAAGCGAACAATTTATACTGTTTGCTATATGTTTTCAAACCAGCCCTATGAGGTAGAGGAGCTATTTCAAGAGACTCTCATCCGCCTGTGGATAGGTTTCGACAGCTTTAATGGCCACAGCCAGGAGCGTACCTGGGTTTATAGAGTAGCCCTCAACACTGCCATCAATCGGCGCAAATTGCGACGGCGGCATATTGAAACAGTGCCTCTTACATTGGACATCGACCCAGTCCCACCCGATGATTTCCGGGCTCGACAGGTGCAAGAACTACACGACAATATCGGTCGGTTGGACCCTATGGACCGCGCACTCGTGCTGCTCTGGCTCGACGACCTCAGCTATGCCGACATCGGTGCCATCATGGGTATTTCGGCCTCCAACGTGGGCACTAGAATGCTGCGAATCAAAGACAAGTTGATTGAAATGTCTAACAAATCAAACTGATTATTATGGAAAAGAATCCTGAAAATCCCTTGAACGCACTCAAAGGTCTTAAACAACAATATCAATCTTTCAACCAGGCACTTGAAGGTCAAAAAATCATTAGTGATGACGAGGTTGGCTACACGATTAAACACTGTCGCGACTTCTTCCGCTCTCATCGCAAGGCTGTGATTATCGACTATCTCATTTCCATCGCAATACTCTTGGCCGTACTGGCTTTGTATCACGTTTCGGCCATATTCTCAGTATGCACAGCCATGATTTTGCTCGTAGGCATGTTCACTGAGCTTTGGATTGTAAGAGACCTGGACCGCCAATGCCAAAATGACAGCCTGCTGAAATTCTCGCAACACCTGTTTGATGCAAAACGCTTCCTGCTCATATATTATATTGTGCTCGCTTGCTCGTTGCTGATTATCTCTGCTATGGCCACGGCTATGGCCGATTTGCCCTGGATTCACCTCCGTCTGCAATATTTTTTGTTGACTACAGTAGGCATGGAAATCGTATTTCTGTTTCTTGCACACTATCTTCCTCTGCGGAATCAGTGCAACGAAGCCCTTGGCACCATCTCTGCCGACAGCGGCTACAATAAGAAATCTTCTCGGTGGATTAAGTTCGTTGGCTTGGTTGTGCTTTCTTTTGTGGTGCTTACTGCAGTTTTCAAACTTAACAATCTTCCCGGAGGCACTTTGTTTATGCTTGATACTGCTGTCCTGATTATTGCTTATTCGGTCGCATTGGCTGTGTGGCTGCATCGCCACCGCTCACTTCCCATCCTATTAGGTCTGCTCATGGTTTGGACGGTCTCGGTTATGACATATCTGGTGATGGCCAAAATCAACTGTTGGCCTCCGATGCAACATCTGGATAAGATTCATGTCGAGTTTCAGCGACGTGAGCCTAACGACACGGCTGCAGCGGGGCGGTTCGCTATCCATCAATTATATTTTATGGAGTGTGACGAATTTGCCGAAGCCTCAAGTGACCTTGTGTCTGCCCTCTCCACAATGAGTATTGATCTGTTGGATGCAGACCCTCCTGCGCTGTTGGCTGTAGCGGTTGGAGATACAGCTCTTGTCAACACTTTCATCCATGGTTCCAATGCCCCATTGGGCGCTGGTGATCAGTTCCAGTTTGCGTGGTCTATGTCTGTAGCAGATGGTCGGTGTCAACTTTATCTCCTGTACAAGAACCCGATAGTGGGAAGCCTTAATCAGAAACCATTATTAGATGGTGTAAGTGTTGAATATAAGGAACAAACGCCTTTGCATTTGGATTTGTATCTTACCCAAGAGGCAGAAATTGAGTGGCAGGCCAATTTGATGAAGTTGGACGACAAATCCGCCCCAGTCTTATTTTCTGCCGTGTATGATGGCAAGGTGCTCTGTATTGGGACTTTCGATCATAAAAAGATCGGGTATCAGAGCATTCGATTCTCTCTTGAATCCAACACCACCATTCCCCAATCCCTTCTACAAGAACTCGTCAACAATTAACTTCTTCGGCAAACCCACATACGATCAGAGGGACAGCTGCCTCATGGCGGCTGCCCCTTGTTATATTAGTTCCCCTTCGAACTTGCTGCTTAAGAAAAATCATCTTAAGGGACGACAGCACTTTGTTCTAGGCTGCGGTAACGATTGTCGTAAGCAAAGGCTACAATCCGCTACTCCATTTCGTAGCCAAACTGCTTCAAGGCCTTGTCGCTGTTGCGCCAGTCTTTCAATACCTTGATGTAGAGGTTCAGAAAGCATTTCTTGCCCGTAAATTCCTCGATGTCTTTGCGGGCCTCAATACCCACCTTCTTGATACTCATGCCTTGGTGACCAATAAGGATGGCCTTCTGCGATTCGCGCTCCACAAAGATAATGGCGCGGATATTATCCACTCCGTCCTTCTCCTCGTAGCTCTCCACCGCCACTTCGCAGCTGTAGGGTATCTCTTTCTGGTAATACAGCAGCAGTTTCTCGCGGATAATCTCGCTCACAAAGAAACGCATCGAGCGGTCAGTCAGCTCGTCCTTCGGAAAATACGGCGGATTCTCGGGCAGCGCTTCCATGATGTGGTCAAAAATAGTGTCGATATTGAAATGCTCTGTAGCCGAGGCGGGCACAATGATGGCGCGGGGTATCTGATTGTGCCAGTAGGCTATTTTGTCTTTGATAGTCTGCTGGTCGCTGAGATCAATCTTGTTGATGACCAAGATAACAGGGGTTTCCGATTTTATAATCTTGGCAAGCACATCCTGGTTCTTAAAAGTCTCGCCAATTTCGGTCACAAGCAGGAACAGGTCGGCATCCTCCAAGGCGCTGTGCACAAACCCCATCATCTGCTCGTGTAGCTTATAATGCGGGTTCACAATACCGGGGGTGTCAGTATAAACAATTTGAAAATCATCGCCGTTAACGATGCCCATAATGCGGTGGCGGGTGGTTTGGGCCTTGCTGGTAATGATGCTGAGTTTTTCGCCCACGAGGGCATTCATCAAAGTGCTCTTACCCACGTTGGGGTTGCCAATGATATTAACAAATCCTGCTTTATGCATAAATGATGGAGTTTAGAAAATAGGGAAAAAGAGAGCCCGAAGACTCTCTTTTTCCCTGTATGGATCGAATGTTATTCAGCTTCAACAACTTCGTTCTCGCCAGTAGCGGATGCGCGGGTGCTGTTCACAACCACGACCTCGCTGGTGCGGGGGTTGAGGATCTCATAGTTCTCGGCAGCAACGTCCTGAACTTTGCAACGCTGGTTAACATCGAGGTTGGTGATGTCGATAAGGATCTCGCTGGGCATGTTTGCGGGAAGAGCCTTAACATTGAGTCTCTTCTGTTTGTAAACAAGCTTACCACCCTTCATAACACCGCAGGAAGTACCGGTGGTGTGCACGGGGATAGACATAACAACGGGCTTATCGTCGCTCAGCTCGTAAAAGTCGCAGTGGTAAACGATTTCGGTCACGGGGTGGAAATCGATGTCCTTCAGCATGGTCATGTGTTTCTCGCTACCAAGGTCGATTTCAACAAAGCAAGGTGCGGGGTTGAAAAGGATGCGCTGAAAATCAGTCTGATTCAGAGCAACGTTGTACTGCTGACCTTTACCATAGATAACGCAAGGCACTTTGTCTTCGCGACGGAGAGCCTTAGCATCTTTTTTCCCTACGTTCTCGCGAAGAGAACCGCTCATAGATACTATTCTCATGATTTTTATTGTGTTTTTATGGGCCTAAGCCCGGTTAATAATTGCTATTTAATGTTTGTTGATTAGTTCATTCTTTTGATCACGCCCTTATGGTGCAGGGTGGTCTCATAAAGGTTGTCCAGCGACTCGTAGTTCACCACACGGCGGATAGCCTCGGCCAGCAGCCAGTCGCAGCTGAGCACATGGATCTTGCTGCTCTCGCGTTTCAGCGGAATGGTGTCGGTAGTAACAAGTTCTTCAAGCACCGAGTTCTCCACCTTCTCAATAGCGTTGCCGCTGAGCACAGGGTGGGTGATCATGGCGCGCACGCTCTTGGCGCCGCTGTCCTTAATAATCTGGGCAGCCTTGCAGATGGTGGAGCCGGTGTCGATAATATCGTCAAGCAGAATAACGTGCTTGCCGGTCACATCGCCCAGCAGGCGCATCTCGCCAATCTCGTTGGGCTTGTTGCGATGTTTGTAGCAGATAACAAAGCTGTTGTTGAGGGTCTTTGCGTAGGTGCCGGCGCGTTTGCTGCCACCCATATCGGGGCTGGCGAACATCACATCCTCAATCTCGAATTTCTCGCGGATGTAAGGCATGAAAAGGCTGGAGCCGAACAGGTGGTCAACAGGAATGTTGAAGAAACCCTGAATCTGGTCGGCGTGGAGGTCCATGCAGATAACGCGGTCAACACCAGCTGTCATAATCATATCAGCAATCAGCTTAGATGCGATAGGCACATGGGGCTTGTCTTTGCGGTCCTGACGGGCGAAACCATAATAGGGGATAACAGCGACGATTTTCTGAGCAGATGCGCGCTTAGCTGCGTCAACCATCATCAATAACTCAAAAAGATTGTCGGTAGGGGGCAGTGTAGATTGGATGATGAACACGATGCCACCGCGGATAGTTTCCTCGTATGAGGGTTGAAATTCACCGTCAGCATACTGAAAAACGGTGGAAGAACCGAGTGGAATTCCATAAATATCGGCCACTCTGCGAGCCAAATTTTCAGTTGCACGGCCCGCAAAAATGAATACTTTATCAGATTTTTTTTCGCCCATTTTACATTGATTTTGAGGTTGCAAAGATACAACTTTTTTCTTGATTACACACATTTTTTCAAAAAAAAATTTGCTATGTCAAAAAAAAGTAGTAATTTTGCACCCGATTTCGAGAGAGAAATCCTCCTTTGCCCTGGTGGCGGAATGGTAGACGCGGTAGACTCAAAATCTGCTGTCAGCAATG
>JAKSMO010000089.1 GCA_024400545.1 Bacteroidales bacterium
CTCACCACCACCCTCACCAAGCATTGGGAACTTAGCCGATAACCGCTATACAACACAAACCCACTATCCCCTCCCGACAACTAATCCTCGCGAGGGGATTCTTCGTCATACTGGTCGGCCGCCTGCCTAAGACTGCTGTGCATAAACTCCACTGCCGACTTAGGCGCCAGCACCCTAACCCCATAGCCATAGCTCATAAAGGTGGAGAACAACTCGAAGTTGAGAACTACAATGATACGGAACTCACAACTGCCGTCGGGATATGTCTTCACCAATTGCTGCGACGGATGTATCGGCTTGGTCTTTATATAATTGCTCTGTTCGGCATTGGCCCAAAAACGCACCCTGCGCGGATAACTGCCCTTTCGCTTACTCACCCCCACCAAATCATCGAAGAAATGCTCCGAATCAAAATCCGGGTCGATATAATACGGCGTATCCACAGCCTCTATTGAAACAATTCGGTCAAGGGCAAGATTATAAAGTATATGCTTCTCAACCGTTGAGCCATAAAGGAACCACCGGTTTCTATACTCCTTCAGCAAGTAAGGATAAAGATACATATTCTCTGGCACATGCCTAGCAAACGACTGATAGCCAATGCGCAACGTTCGTTGATGAACAATATGGTCGTAAAGCACACTCAGATGTTCCAATCCCTTGAGGCCTGGCACACTGTCAAAATGGATTATCGGTTTGCGATTCGTCTTAGTGATAGCCAATTTATCCTGCAATCGGGCCACCACCGCTCCCACTTCCGCAAACTGCTGGAAATCCTTCAGCTGACTGAGCATATCTACCGACTCCTCCAGCACTTCCATGTCGTTCTTTGAAAGAGGCATCACATGGATGCTATAATCCTTGTCGGCATAGCGGTAATACTTCTGGTCATACACCTCAATAGGAGCATTATACCCTAACTTGTCCGACCGCATCATCTGTATATCGCCCTGAATGGTGCGCACACTCACTCCTTTTCGCACCCCTTCATACTCCTCCAGGGCGGCGCTACAAGCTTCCACCAAGTCGTCCAAAGTCCACTTTTTATACTGTTTTCTGAGGCAAATATCTATCGTTTTGTATCTAATTAAGGCATTTTTGTTGGCTGGCATGACTCAAATTTTTTGCAAAGATACGCATTTCTACGCAATCTATCTGCGTAATTCTACAAAAATAACAGTTTTTTCGCATTTTTTGAACTTTTTTCATCACTACGCAAAAAGACTGCGGAGCACATTTATAATTTTGCAAACCGAAATCAAGAACGCACAAACGGCCTACAGCCAACGTTCAAAAGAAACTATATAATAATTAGATACCAAAAAGTCATGAGAGTAAAAGTCATCAACAAGAAACCTGTGAAGATATGGACTGAGCGAGTTGAGGCCTCTGCCATGAAGCAGATAGAAAATCTCACCAAACTGCCTTTTCTCTACCACCATCTGGCCATCATGCCCGACGTGCATGCCGGCATGGGAATGCCTATTGGAGGAGTGCTGGCATGCGTAGATTCAGTTATCCCCAACGCCGTGGGCGTAGATATCGGATGCGGCATGTGTGCCGTAAAAACCAATTGGAAAGCATCGCAGCTGAGTCGGGATATAATAATCAAGAAAATAATGCCAAAGATATACGAGCGCATACCTGTGGGGGCTGCACATCATAAACAGGCTCAGGACATCAACCTCTTGCCACAAGACCATGAAATTGAGCGGATGGAGGTGGTGGCACGCAGATATGCAGCCATCCGACATGAGATAGGCACATTGGGCGGAGGTAATCACTTCATCGAACTGCAGCGTGACGAGGAAGACAACCTCTGGATCATGATCCACTCCGGCTCCCGAAACCTCGGCAAGCAAGTGGGCGAACATTACAACAAGTTGGCTTCCACGCTCAATCATCGTTGGCACGCCGACTTTGCCAACGAAATCAACCTTCCCTTCCTGCCCGTAGGAAGCAACGAGTTCAACAACTATTGGCGTGAGATGCAGTTTTGTATCGATTTTGCGTTGTGCAACCGCAAACTGATGATGGATCGTATCGAAGATATTCTGGCCGACACACTCAAGGGCATTGAATTCGAACCCATGATAAACATAGCCCACAACTATGCCGCATGGGAAAACCATTTCAAAAAGAATGTCATCGTACATCGCAAGGGTGCCACCTTGGCCCGTAAAGGAACAATCGGTATCATCCCCGGATCGCAAGGCACAGCATCGTATATCGTTGAAGGTCTGGGCAACCCCGACTCGTTCTTCTCCTGCTCTCATGGTGCTGGCCGCCGCATGTCGCGCAGAGATGCCATCCGGAAGCTGGACCTCGCTGCAGAACAACGCAGGCTCGACAATCTGGGCGTGGTGCACTCCATGACCAACCAGAACAAACTCGACGAAGCTGCCAGCGCCTACAAAAACATCGACACCGTGCTACGCAACGAGATGGACTTAGTGCAGATTGTCACCAAACTAATGCCCTTAGCTGTAGTGAAAGGATAAATCAAACGGATAGTAAAGGCGGTCTAAGGATGCTTTACTCCCAAAGGATCAACGGCTTATTCAAGTCTCCAATTACCGCCTGCCTATCTCATAAGCCGCAGTAGCTCAGTTGGTAGAGCAGTGGTCTTGAGCCTTGGAATTTTGTGCCAAAGGACCAACCAACGCATACTACGTAACCAGGGGTCCTGGGTTCGAATCCCAGCTGCGGCACAAAACATAAGGCCCAAGCGGGGCTTACTCCGACATGCTCTTGTAGCCCCGCAACTGCCTTTATAAAAAGCAACAAAGGTCCAAGGCCGACTTACTCCTAACTGTAGCCTCAACTTGGCTAATAGTCGGCCTATTACCTTTTATTAAAAGACAACATCATGACACAGAAAGAATTGACCATCGTAGCCCTCCGCTACAAAGCCCTCTTCTTGGATATCAATCGTGAGGACATCAACCTCCAATCTCAGCCTACTGCTCACAGTCTGGCATTCGTCAGCCAGTTGGCTCGTTGGGGCTATTGCGTAACCGAAGAGTTGCTGCATGCCCTTTACGCATCCACTCCGGACCAATTAAATGAGATAACCCGCACTATCAACATCGCTTTGGGCGTCAACCTGAACTGGACGCCATTAGTAAGAGATTGGCAAACGCCGGTGGATGTAAATGAAATAGATTACTTGGTAGCGTGGTTTGCCAACCTCGCTCCCAAAAAGCAATGCAGCGGAAATATCACCTTGCCTTGCGGACACGTGATTCCACTCAACACATTTCCCATTGAACGATATAATGGGTGTCCTCTTTGCGGAACTCCATTTTCCACCTCCGACTTTGTAACTGAGGGCCAAGGAAGTAAATTGAGTGAGCTGCGCCTATTCACACCTGATGATATGCGCAGTCGTCTTTTATATCTACTTAATTCCAGCACCCCGCTCGACGTAACACAGGCCGCCTCGTTGCGCACACTTCTGCTCCACTACCCTATTCCACCAAAGGCTAAGGTAACCATGAAAGAGACCATGACCATTGTCATCCAGGCACTTGTAGAAAAAGGTCATTGGGACGAAGCCGAGAAATATGTCAAAACACCTACCGATATTCTCAGATACCTTTGGTACGAGAAAACCGGATTCCTGCAGATTATCGAACCTAAAACACTGATTCAACAGCACTACAAACTGAATCAACGCCCATGGCTAGACAATGACAATGCCCGCAAAAAGAAGAAAGCGATAAAAGAAGAACTGAAGCTTCACTACAGCAGAACCACCAGCCGACACATCGCACAATGGCTCAACAACTTGGGAATGGACCCAGCAGATGCTGCCGAAAATATGAATCCCAAGCGAGGCATGTGGGTGAGAATGATTCACGCTCTACGACTAGGCGAATACTCGCGACACCAAGGCTACGAACAACTTGCCGAACTGCTGGATATCTTCTATAAACAAGATTATCCCGTATGGCAGGGAAAGGTGGACACGGCACGCCGCCTAAATGATGCCGAAGCAATGCTCGACCTATTGAAACAACGCCCAGGCCTCTTTGCCCGATGCCTGTTTTCCACCATGCTGCGATTCGGGCCCAACGTCGTGTTAGAAGCCTTCAATCAGGTCACAGACCGCCTTCCTGGTCGCTTGCTTATTTCATTGGCCAACAACGCCGAACTGTATTTCGATCTTGATCAATACCGGATAGCTCACCCCATCACCGGTGGTACTTGGAGCTTCGGCTCTCATCCATTACTGACCAACTACACACCAAAGCAACGTGAGGAGATGGTGCAAGCTATCGAACAACTCTATGGGCAGTCCATGTTTCGGCGTTTTAAGAAAGCTGGAACTCAAAACAAGACCATCTATATCGACTCTCAGTTGGACAGCATACCTATCAGCATTGGCGACCGGACCACTACAATACAGGACACCTCTTGCGCTTTGGCCGGAACACGTTTCCCAATAGAGGGCGACAATGTGCGACTCTTTCTTCAATGGGGAGAAGGACTGCATGCACAGCATCTTGACATGGATTTAAGTTGTATGATATCATACAATAACAATAAGATCGTAGAATGTGCATATTTCAATCTCTCAGTCTATGGAGCACAACATTCTGGCGATATCCAGTATATCCCCGAGATGGTGGGCACTGCTGAGTACATAGATCTAGATCTGTCCAAACTTGAAAGATCAAATGCCCAATACGTGGCCTTCACCTGCAATGCCTTCACTGCGGGCAACCTTAATCCCAACATGAAAGTAGGTTGGATGAACTCGGCAAAGCCCATCAAGGTGGACGAAAGAACGGGAGTGGCATACGACCCTTCGTGTGTGCAACACATCGTCCGTATCAGCGAGAACAATCTTCACAACGGATTAGTGTTCGGAGTGTTGGATGTGAAGAAAAGAGAAATCATCTGGATGGAGATGCCATTCTTCGGCTTCACCATTCTCAACGCATCACACAATAGAATTGAGGCAATGTTGAATCGACTAGAGCGCAAGATGTCTATCGGCACATTGTTGAAAATCAAGGCTGAAGCGCAAGGACTCATTCTGACCAACACCCCCGAGCAAGCTGACGAGACATATACTTACCAATGGGCTACCGACCCTGCCGAGGTGAGCCAACTTCTGGAGTTTTGAATAATTCCAAATCATTTTTTAGAAGTTACCTAAAGCAAGATCATAACTCCATGTGAAAGATGATGGGCTCGGCCATCTCAAAAGTGTCGAACATGGCATCCACCACGGGGCCTTCGCCTGAGACATATTTGTGCAGCACCAGCGACGGCTGCTCACCTCTGACATCATAGACCTCAACAAATTGGTGTCCGGCCACCATCAGTTTCCCATCCAGCAGCGACACCGGGTAATTCGAGCCCTGCGACCGCACCGAGCCGAGGCTCACAATTCCGCTTACTGAGTCGAGGGCAAATACTGTGGCCTCCACGGCCTCTAAATCCGGGCATTCCAATTCGCCAAATACTTCTTGCGACACCAACAGCACCTCATGTCCGCCAACAATGGCGGTGGCAAATGCCGATGAGCTGCTGAAATGCTGGGCAAAGGAAGCGAAAGCGTCAGCTGAAGACTGGCCTTCAATCCGCGCGTCCCCGCCGCCAGCACATTGCGTGATGAAAGGAATGAGTGCCAGTACACAAGCAAGAATGGTAATGATTCTTTTCATTTTCTAAATATACATTTTGTCGCACTTAATAACGGCACACCTAATTGGATTATTGTGTAGCCATTGCCGCATTTTTTTGTGGACTAACGGCGCAAAGTAGGCACCCTTAAGGCATGGTGCACAACATCAAAGTGCCAACAGGGCAGATATTTGGGCAGCAAGATATTATCTATATCGGGACAATAATCAAAGTCGATAGGAACGCCGGCTATGCGACTGACGAAATTCTGATAAATATCGATATGCGAATCCACATAGCTGAGCCTCCAACGGGGCACCCATTTGCAATACTCCTCAGAATGGCTAATCACCTTTTTGATGGGTGTGTAGTCGCAATAGTAGATGATGGGACGGAAGCCAAAATCCGCTTCGAACGATTGCACAAACTGGCGGAGCACTTTGTTTAACTGGGCCGTATCGCTAATATCGTTGCCACCTCGCTCCACATCCACCACAGGTATCAAACTATAGTCCGGACAGCTGTCGAGCACCCGTTTGAACTGGCTGTATTGTTTTTTGCCCGACACATCGAAACGCAGATAATGATAAAAACCCACATATAGGTTGCCCCCTACCGCATGTTGGTAATGATGCCGGGCCATGGGGTCGAGAAACTGTACACCTTCGGATGCCTTAATGTAACAGAACTTGATATTCCGATTGGCCAGCACCGAGTCCCAGCACACCTTGTTGTGGTGCGAAATATCAATGCCGTTGTAAATGCGCATCTGCTGAGACATGCCATGCAGACAACAGAAAGACATTACAGCAAAAAAAATGATTTTAATATATAAACTTTCTATTCTTTTCACTTACTTATAGCATAAATTCAACAACCGCCCGCACAAATCCGACTCCCACCGCCATATCTCACCGTCACAACATACCAATTAAAAATCAAGCAACTACACAATACGTCAACCCATATTGGCGGTTCAAAAAAAACATGCAAAAATACACATCTTTTCCGACATTTCCAAATCCCATTAGCCCCACGCCTAAAACTGCAGTCAACCTGCTGGCCAAATTGCCTCAGTGCCTATTTGTCATGGCCACGGAATCGCCCGTGACATAATCGACATGCGTTCCCTTTTTCTCACGAATCTAAATTTCCATTAGCTGAGGCCTTAGATGTGGTCACTTTTCCAAACAATTCCAAATATCTATTCGTTGTATCGTACAATAGACGACAATGGGAGGAATATGGGATGGATAAGGGACATAAAAGGGATATGATTTGGAACTTCACTTTGGTTTGGGCGAAATATTTCAAATCTCCCCATGTTCCACTCCACCCCCACACGCGACCTGCTCCTTATCCTATAGTTATACTATACTTATACCTTAGTTATACTATTATAGATAATATAAATATAGGATATATATAGAATATGTATAGAATAAGGAGCGGGAGAACGGTGGGGTTGGCGTTGTTGATTTGATTTTTGTTGATTTGTTGATTTGAAGGGCGGAAGCCAACAACATGCGGGTTTGCATTCCTTGACTCGCTAGAACTCAAAATGAACTGGTTTTGCAAAATCAGCACGATTTTCCAACCCCTTTACATTGCCGAGGTTAGTCATCCAACCATCGATGTGCTTCAGGTAGAAGACTTTGAATATTGGATTC
The DNA here is from genome assembly GCA_024400545.1 of Bacteroidales bacterium. Taxonomy (GTDB): domain Bacteria; phylum Bacteroidota; class Bacteroidia; order Bacteroidales; family P3; genus Colimorpha. The sequence goes on from JAKSMO010000089.1 coordinate 7,308, forward strand.
TCGCGCATCTTGGAATAAAGGGCA
>JAKSMO010000009.1 GCA_024400545.1 Bacteroidales bacterium
GTCCTTCACCACCTGGAAATAGTTGCCCCAGGGGTCCTGCACAAAGAAAGTAGGCGCGCCGTTAGGCATCTTGGCCAGCGGACCCACCTTGCCGTACTTAGCCTTCAGTTGGGCATGGAACTTCTCGGGGTCGTGACTCTTAATCTTAGCGGCAAAAATGCCGAGGTCGCCCACCTGAATGTTAAAGTTGATAGGCTGGGGCTTGCGGTCCGAATACTGCCAGATCTCGAAGCCGCCGCCACCCTGCAGATTCACGGCAATGCAGGCATGGCGTTTCTGCGCCTTGTTGCCCGTGTAGGGGAGCATACGCTCGGCCACCGTGTCGTCCTCCAGGATGCGAACATCCATTTGGAACATCTCAATATACCATTTCCAAGCCTCGGCAAAGTTCTCACAGCCCACACCAACCTGCTGAATACCAGCAATTATATAGTTACTTTCCATGCGATAAATGCTAATTATTATTGTGCAAAGATACGAAAAAAGAGCGAATTGAAACAAAAAAAGTAAGCCTCTAATCAGTTCGTTTCCGTAGTTACAACAGTAGAAATGTCCACACTATGTCTATCTCATTATATATTTAATAATCGCATCGGAATTCTTGTCAAGTTGATCAACTCTATCCCAAATTAATTATTTTCCGTTTACATAACTCACTCACAGTTATAACAATTCAATAGTGACTTAACCAAATTGTATCCATTCATACTTTCACAATTATCCCCACTCAAATAATCCATGATTCTTTTCCTTTCGAAAATCAATGGATTTCCAACAAAGTGCGAACTAAACCTAACTCGCCCATTTTCTGCAATATAATGATAAGGGAAAAATACCACTGTTTGAGAACTAATATTTTGTAAATGAATAAATTCATTCCAAGACTGAGGTTCACCACATTTTTTTCGAATATCGTTTGCGCAACTACACTGACAATAAAATACCATTCGATTACTAGAGTGGTCTTTAAATGGAATGTGGGCAACTAAGTCAACCCCGCACTCCTGATTCCCGGTAGCATAATCTACGGATTCATACACATCACCATTCAACTTGGCTGCTACTGCTTTAATTTTGTCTTGCGCTGATCCTGAAATTTGTGAATTCTTCCCAATTGGAATAATCTCAGAATGCCTCGGCAAAAACGTTCTTAACACATTTTCAGAAATAAGTTCAAACTCCTTGGTTAATTCAAATTCAATAAGGTCAAACCCATGGACTACCGATAGATTTGATGAAATTAACAATTGAAGATACAAAACACAATCATTATTTATATCATCTTTTAGTCGAACAGCACTGAAAGTATCTTTACAAAGCTCAAACGGATATTTATCACCAAATACAGATATACGACGCAATATCTCCGATAAACAATCATCAACATATGTTTCAAATTCATCATCTCTAGCTGAAATACTTCCTGTTTGCATAATGGAACTTGTGTTCGTATGGAAAAGATATTTAATAATATCGCTCTTCCCTATTTCCTCTTTCTTCGAAAAGACTAGCAATTCAACATAATCTGCATAGTAAGTTATACCATCTAATTTCTTCGCTTCTGGAAAGGAAATTTTCCCTTCAATTCTATCTCGAATTGCATTTAATTGACTATTCGTCATCATCCTCAGAAATTGCTTTTATATAACTTGTGATCTTTGACGCAATCTTTCTAATTGCAGATAAATCGTTCAAAATCGATTGATCAAATTTATCAATATTTACAACCAGGTCATCCGCATTTTCCAACTCTTGCAGCGCCATTTTAAGAGAGCGTTGAATCTGAGTACCGAAATCATCAGTCATCATATACGCTCTTTCGATAGTTACACCCTTATTTTGAAAAGCGTCCAACGCTACAGCATTTCCAAGGATTGCATTAAGCATTTTAAGACTTTCACTATCACCTTTGATCCTTGACTGGCCTTCCGTCTTCTCAAACCACCAATGTACCAACAATTCTAGGTTATCTAAATTAACATCATCTAGATTATCTTCCGACAGATTAACATTCAAAAACTTACGAATATTCTCTTTATTTAATCCATCCACTAAATAATTCAGATGGAATGAAATATCCGATAAACCTTCAATGGAATAAAATCCTTCGTCTTCTACCTTAAGATATATTGAGAAGGCTCTTAATAATCGTGCCACATAGGGAGACGTGCTACCTATCACCTTAGCTATCTTTTTACAGTCTGCTGTATAGTCACCCGAAGCCATACGAGTATAGTACTCATATAAATATCTTCCTTTTTGAAGTTGTCCCCATGACTGCTTTCCTGTAACATGAACAAATCCCAAATAATTTAAAATAGATTCCCTTCTAGGGAATATCAAGCACGGCAACTTGTCTGGTGCAGGAACCCGAACAGAACTGGCAATTGATTGAACACTTGACTTCTTATACTTTGCCAGACTTGGATCTTTCAATAGTTTAACCGAGCAAAGCCTTCTATTTCCTTCAACTACAGTATAGCCTCCATCGTCATTCTTAACAACCAGCAATAGTTCTCCTGAAAAAAAACCACTTTCTCCTATTGCCTCCATTAGTTCAATAGTTGAGGCCTCTAACAATAAATAATTAATTATATCGACTTCACTATCGCCTCTCTTTGATAGAGGAAGTCTCGGATTAGATTTGTCTAAATGCAATTGTGACACAGGGATTTCCTGCATTATGCCTTTTTCCATAATTATTTCTCTTTCCAATATTGTACAACATCAAATACACCTGCTTTGGTGTATTCTTTAATATTCGAAATGGCTTGGCCATTCTTTAGTGATTCAAGATTCCGTTTAGCTTTATCACCTTCTTTATCACTCAATCCTAGGAACTTGTTTGTTGCCTTAGTATTGGCCATGTCGTTGATGGGAAGCAAGAATGCTGTTTCGCATTCTTGTGAAAAATCAAAATTGCCTTGGTTATACTCAGCTATTCCCTGAGACAAAAGGAAAACGGACACACCATAAGAGCGAATCTTTCGCAGTAACACTTCAAGAATCTCTAGCGACTTCTTTTCTCTGAATAGGTCATGAGCCTCATCAATAACCAGCACATAGCGCATACTTCTATAACCTTCAACAACATTAGAACTACCTAGATTGGTAAAAATGTTGAAAATGTAGTTGATAATCAGGAACACCGACGTAAAACGCACAGTACTATCTAAGTCGCCCGACAATGAAAGATAGTAGTTTTTATTCAAGAACTTGCCTGGGTCTTTTTCTGTATTTGAGAACAGTTCGTAATCGTTACTAAGGCGGTCAAATAACTCTGTTAAACTATCGCGTTTGTCACCCATCTTCTCAAAGACAATATCGCTAATCTGTTTCAAAGATGGAACTTGACCATTGCTTTGGATAAACGCCTCTTTTGTCGCGTCTTTCAACGTCTGCTGCTGGACTTTGCCAATATTTGAGTATTTGGCAATTATATCAACAAACTTATTGATACCTACAGATCGATTCTTCTCGTTGATTGTATCAATAAATGTGAGCGGATTTAGAGGGAACGGCTCTGTCGGTGCGTTTATGCACTTAGTTTGGGTAACCTCAAAGAAGTCCTTCATTTTCTCTTGATCCTCAACGCTGATGCCTTTGAAATCCAGAAACAAGAAATTAACCTGACCTTGAGTTCTTACAACCAATTGACGAAGAAATTCCTTAGCAAACTCTGTTTTACCAGAGCCCGACTTACCTGCGACTGCAATATGCTGGTTGTTATAGAGTGGTCCGTTAAGACAGAACTTAATTTCCTCCTTAGTCATCGGATTATATCCAATCTTTATTTCGATAAGACCGCAAAATTCCGTTTTGTCAAGATGGAGATTGTTATTCTTTACAGCATCAAGAGATACTGGAGCATCTTCAATAGCGTCAATTCCTTTGCCCAAATACTCTATCAGGAAGTCGAGAAAAGTATATTGGGGGTTACTCTTAAAAAGGTAGTCCAATCGCTCCAATCCGTCATCAATATGAAGTTTTATATACTTGGGTATATAATCATCATTTTTGCTAATTCCATAGTGTTGGCAAATTAAAGCTACATAATAGTCTCTCATGTCAGCTTCGAACAACACATTTTCTTTATATTCCTTACCTTGTGAATCGTATTTATTAAAATCTTGTGGAACGAATTTCCTTCCTAATGACAAAGAAAAGCCCAATGCAATTCTCGCAATAACATTCTCGCGAGGAATTGTAGGCAATTTTTTCGTCAACTCAGATACAACCTCCTTGTTGGCCTTCGATGTTGTAATATTAATTTGCATGGTTGTACTTCTTATAGGTTTCAAATAAGCTATCAGGTTCAACGCTCTCAAACGAAGAACCTTTTTCGGTATTCTTAATCAAATATGATTTGCTGACAATACTCTTAATGTACCCGTACTCAACCTCAGTCAACTCTTTTTCAAGCAATGGGAACAATATTACCTGCTTGGATACCTGAGGATAAAATAATGTGAGAATATTGCGAGTATGTTGAACATCATATTTCTGCATAGGGCTATCGATGAATACCGGGAATTTGATGTCCGTCTCATCAACCAAAGCACTCAGCAAGGCAGATGCGAACATCTGCTTTTCACCCATTGACAATTCTCCTTTATCAATCTTTTTACCATTAGAACTGTACAGATTGATGTCCACATCATCGCCCTTACTATTGATATCTACAACAACACGTGATACCAAATTTTTCTTATGAAGATAGCTTTGCAGTTTCTTCGTCAAACTTTCCTCTAGAGCCTTCTTCTTTTCTTCTTTAAAAACAAGTAAGAATTTCTGCAGTTTATTGATAAGGCGGCCAGCCTCATTATCAACTGCCTTATTGTCTTCACCAACTTGAATCTTCTTGGAGAGTATTTCTTTGCGCTTCTTATTGGCAATAATTCTATCATTTGCCACTTCGCATTCTCTTTGAAGGATAGCAATCCGACCGACAATTTTATCTTTCTCTTCGTTCAATCTTTGCTGTTCATCTCGAAGTCTTGATACATAGTCGCTCTCCTTATTTTTCTCAGCCTCCCTAATTCTTTTCTCAATTGAAAATATTTGACCTTTGCACTTTTCATATTGGGATTGTAATTTTTCAAATTCATCTTTTGTGCCTTTGATTTTGCTCACCAAAGTATTTAACTCGCCAACCTGAATGTCACTAAAGTCATGCAATACAGTAAAGTTATCGAACCTATCTGCATTATCCACATTTGAGAAATGCTTTATGATAAGTTCCTTTATGGTAGCTTCATAGAAATTCCTAATTTGAATAGGAATTTGAACCTCATTTTCTAGACTGAACCTGGATTTTTCTGTATCCAATTCATCCAACAAAGCAACCGTCTTGGATTCAACTCCTTCTAATTGAACACTTGTTTGTTTGTACAACTTTTCTTCTTCAACTTGCTTTAGCAAGTCAGAAACAAGATTACCACTCAAACCCAAAGGGATGTACTTATATAGATCTTTTAAACCCTCACTAATTTTATCTCTTTGCTCAACTAGAGAATCTCTTTCGCCCAACAATTTTTGATACTCATCTTCTGACATTAAGTCACCTTCACGAACAAGCCTACCTGAAATCTCTGACAACTCATGTTCCTTTACCCCTTTAAGATCATCCTCGCGGCCTATTTCTTCTTGATTATTTAAAATAAGATTCTCATCATTTTTCAAATCTGCAATAATCTGATTAAATTCTTTCTGGTCGTCAAGATTTGCAGACTGCTTTCTATAGTCATCTTGTATTCTTTCGAGCTCGTTTTTCAGGTCATCATATTTTTGGATGCCAAGAACCTGAGAATAGGCCTTACTCAATTCTCTTCTTTGTTCAGCCGTGTTAATTTGCGCAAAGGAAACAATTTTTTCAGCATCGAAGAAGAAGAATTTAGCAATCTCTATAGGTAAGATATAGTCACGCACAAACATTTCTTCCTCTTTCGTTTTTTCTTCTTTTGTACCGCTGAACAAATCGTTCAGTCTGCCGTCGATAAAAATTTGCAACTCATCATCAGCCTGAGTCAACGCATTGTACGAGCGCTTTACTGTAATTTCAGTACAAGTGATATCAGGAATATCCACATCAGTAAATGTTACAGCAACAGAAAATTCCGATTGGCCATTTTCCTCTGCCGTTTTATTCAGGCTTGTCCCTATATACTTGCCATAACCGCCATGCGAATTAATCTCCTTTTTGTACATATCATCCACATCGCCCATCTTCTGTCCATACAGACACCAAACAAGCGACATCAAAAAGGTTGTTTTACCGAAACCATTGTTACCACTAACAATAACAATATTTCGGTCACCATCAGGAGTAAGATTGATGACATTCTTTCCGTTGTAGATACGGAAATTATTCAGTTCTATTTCCTTAATTATCATTTTTTAGCCTCCTTTTCAACAAAGTCAACTAATCTTTGCTCAATTTCATTTTTCAGGCCTCTTCTTCTCTGCATCAACGACTTACTCTTTTGCAAGAGTAATAACTGAGAAATCAGTTCCCCCTCAGATGGGTCGTCCTTACAAATATCTCTTAAGATATCTGCTTCTAACTGTCTTTTCGAATTGGTGTCCATGGCTAATTCGCTTTTATATATAGAATTATATATTTCTGAGACTCGATTACCAAAATTAAAATCACGATACCAATTCACCTGTACCGCAATCAGTTCCTGGTCTGTAATCAATTTTATCTTAGGGTCATGTTTTTGAAGTTCATATTGGACTTGCAAAAGTCCTTTAAGCATCTCGGCACGATATTCAAAAGTATAAGGTCCCATTTGGTTGACAGCCTCCCGGCCGTCTCTTCGATGAGGAAATCGATTTGAGATGATATTACGCTCACTGTCCAATTTTAGCCGAAAGTCATAAAGAGGTTGCATCCACTCTCGTCCGCTTTTAATTAATGAGCGCATTGACTTGTCATCCTTGACAACAGTGCAAGTCCAACACCCAAAACGGCTCTGTCCACATGAACCATGGCTTTTGTCTGTAACTACCGTAGGACATTCATAATCATCTGCACTTGCATCAAGATAGATATTAAATAGAATCTTATTGTCAAATCCCCAAGGAGAAGGCATAGCATTGATAATATACCAGACCTCTTCCAGCATTAAATCTTTGATAGGTGCATAGACATAAGTATTCTTTAGCAAAGTATGATGAGTCAAACGTTTGCCTCTGATTTCATGTTTCTGGATTGACCTAGCACGAGTTTGGCTCTCGGCCTTTCTTGTACCTATCAGAACTATAGCTTCACCATACTCATCAACTTGGTCAATGATGAACTGAGCCGTTGGTTTAATTTTCATCTTCTCAGTACACCAACGGAAAGCAGTATTTGGTACTGGGTATCCCTTACCAATCACATTAACCCAAAATGAATCCTCTAATTTAGGGATTGTTTTTCGTACATAAACAGGCAAATCCTCATTTCTTGCACCTTCTGATATCTTATCCAATACTTCATCAACATAAGTTGCAATAATAGGATTCTCAACAAGTGTGTCATTGCACACTACATATATCGGCCTTCTCAATTGAAATGGGGCCAAGACCTCATTTCTTATCTTCCTAAGAGCTAACCAAACCAGTGTCAATAGAGCTGTCGAGTCCTTACCTCCACTAAAACCAATAATCCATGGACGATTGGTTTCATCAGCATATAAGTACTGATCAACAATCTCATCAATAATATAATCGATTCTCTTTGACATTTATCACTATTTACTAATAAAATTCGATTCAATTAAAAATCAACGTAGTTCATCCCGAGTCTCTTTCTTTAACAAAAACAACGTTATTTCTTTATCAATCTCTGCCCATTTTACCGCTTATACAAGCCTAGAATTTGCATACATTATGTACAATCTTCAATATCATTTTCATACCTTTTATTAGGCACTAATTCCTCAAATAGTTCACCACCCTGACAATATGATTACATACATAGAATCCTATTTCATACAATATCATAACTCCCAATAGCAACACCGGTTTATGCAGTGCAGGACAACCAGTCTTGTTCCAATTCATATTTGCGAACAAATATTTATAGTATGTTATGTCTTTCAACATCGTCTATTACATTATAATTCATCGCAATGCAAAACATCATTCGTTATTATTGTGCACATATTGCATTTTGCAAATATACGACTTTTTTTTTATATATTATTTATTTGTTTTCGACCGATTATGAAATCAACCAGCACAGATATAGGGCTATTGGTTCATCTGTTCCTGGCTCTTAGTTTCTTTTGGCTACACCTTACAGTTGGTTTCTGATTACTTTTGATACGTCAAAAAAACTCAGCCTGAAAATGTGCAATTGGAGTCTTGGGGAAAGAATCCTCAACACAAAGAATTCCATTTCACAGAATTTATTAACTTAACGTTTCCTGACTTTGTTGCTGATATCTTCAATTTTACCTGTTTATGCACAATAGTTATAAAAATGAGAATTCCGCCACGTTGATTCTCTAAGCTGCCGACTAGACTTTGTCACAGTGACACTTGGATTCTTTAACTTCAGTCCCAAACATATAGTAGGGAGGTTGCAAAAATACTATGCCATCGGCCTGATTTACGCCACATGGGGTCGCACGGGGTCGCATGGGGACAACAATGCCCAACAATACCCGCATCAGGTTACATTCCCGCAATTATCACACCTCCACATCCTCCCCCGCGCCAGCCCAAGATCCCACATTTTTCCCCCGCACCAATTCCCCCAAAGCTCCGTCGCGCCCGACGGAGCTTCTTCGGAGCTTCTTCGGAGCTTCTTCGGAACTTCTTCGGCCCCAAATCCGCATTCCCCACTCCAACCAGCAAAGCCCAATAAATGACGCACAAGTGGTCACTTTATCACGAATAAAGCGAATGGACGAATGTTTTATGAATGGTGGGCCAGGTCTGGCCGAGAATGGGAGAATGGCATGCAAGTGGAAAGTTGAAAGTTGAAAATTGAAAGTTGGCTGGCGCGGTCAAATCAACAAAAAACAAATCAACAAATCAACTTTAATCTACTACAGAAAGCACGAAATAAACGGAAATTTTTTCTTGTTACGGATGTTTGTCGCAGTGGTGAAAACTCACAGAAACGGCCTTGCGCTGCAAGGCGGGAAGACACGAAAAAGGGCGCAGAAGTATAGCGGCTATGTTGTTTAGTAGCTTAGTGGCTTAGTTGTTGCCCCCCAACAAGTCATCACCCTCGGTTACTCAAAGTACAGCCTTCCAGTCTGCCCCTAAAACCATATACCCCTAAACCCCAAAACCCATATACTCATATACCCCTATACTCATATACCTTTGTAGATAGCTATCTGATTTTCATAAATCATCAAGATTTGGGTGCAGGATGGTGCAGGTTGTTCTATAACTTTCGTATATAGGGGGGAAAACATTCCCTATAGATAAATATCATTTATATAGGAGATGTTTTCCCCCTTATAGAAAAATGTTGTAAAAGTAGGTGCACCATCTTGCACCCCGGGCGGAAATGGGAGTGGGGAATCATGGAATATCGGTTTTCTCACTCGAGAGCCTCTTTTCTTGCCAATTCCCAAAAAATAATCTTTTTTATCACATTTTTTTCGTATATTTGCAATTATGAAACATCGGCAACAAGAGTTTGTTGTCAATTGAATAATAATGCATTGACTATTATTTGCGTTCGTCGGAATAGCGTCGGAAACTATCTTCGGAATAAGAACACAAAAATAGTGGTTAGGCACATTCTGTGAGGAATGGAGCCAATCCGCTCAATAAGAAGAGTCAATGTTCATGCTTAAGGCATGGACATTTCTTATTGAGCGGTAAGGTTCCAATCCGACGCAGCCTTGACGAACGCATAAGAAGGTTCATGCCTTTTTTATGCGCAATCGTAAGTGGTAGATTGATGCGTCCAACAATCTACCGATATGGCAAACACTAATCTAACAAAGGCTAAGAACGCAAAGCAAGATGAATTCTATACTCAATATGAGGATATTGAAAAAGAGGTGAGAGCATACCTCGAATACAACCCCGACACATTTCGGGACAAGGTTGTGTTGCTACCATGCGACGACCCAGAATGGAGCAACTTTACTAAGTTTTTCGCCCTTCATTTTGAGGATCTTGGGCTAAAAAAGCTAATCAGTACCAGCTATGCACCCGACAGCAAACAGTTGAAGATTGGCTCGCAACTTACACTATTTGAAAAAGAAAGTCCTCAATTTGACCCTACAAAAACCCAAATTAAAGGCAAGATTTTTGAACTTGACAGAGACATTGACGGTAATGGGCACATCGACATAGATGACTTGCAATGGCACTATCTTGAAGGTGACGGCGACTTCAAGAGCGAGGAAATAAAAGCACTGCGTGACGAGGCCGACATTATTGTTACAAATCCCCCATTTTCTTTATTTCGAGAGTTTTTGGCTTGGATACTTGAAGGTGACAAGAAATTTATAATCATTGGGAACATGAACTCTGTTACGTGTAAAGAGATATTTCCATTTTTCATGGACAACATTATTTGGTATGGTTGCTCTATAAGTAGTGGTGATAGAGAATTTGGTGTTCCTGATTGTTATCCAATAGATGCTTCCGGATGGAGAATTGACGAAAATGGAAACAAATACATTCGAGTAAAGGGTGTAAGATGGTTCACAAACCTTGATCACGGCCGACGCCACCAACCATTATCTTTGATGTCGATGAACGACAATTTGAAATTCAGTAAACATAAAGAACTAAAAGGGAAGAAATATCAAACGTATGACAATTTTAATGCAATTGATGTTCCATTCACAGATGCCATTCCTAGCGATTATGACAAGCCAATGGGTGTTCCAATTTCCTTTTTAGACAAGTATTGTCCCGAGCAATTTGAAATACTTGGACTGTCTCAAATAGGTTGTCATGACAAATTGCCTGACATAAAAAAATATAATGATTATAAGGAGATGCGATGCTCTGATAATCAACCGACTGGTTCTTCTGGAGGAAAAACAAATGAAAATGCAGTGCTACCAGGAAAAGGATCAAAAAAAACTTATTATCTTGGATCTTCTGGAGAGATTGTTCATTCTGAATATAAAAGAATATTTATTCGTAAAAAACAATAAACATGGAAGCAAAATTACAACAATTCACAATCAAAGAGATTTGCGAAGGTTTTGTGTACAATGAGTTAGAAGGCAAAGGCCTTTATGGCTTAAATGGGAAACTAACCATCCAACCCGAATACCAACGCAACTACATTTATGCTGATGGGAAAAGAGACAAAGCTGTTATAAAATCCATTTTAAAAGGTTATCCTATTGGCTTAATTTATTTCAACGAACTGGAAGATGGAAGATACGAAGTACTTGATGGTCAGCAAAGAATCACTTCAATCGGTAGGTTTATGACCAACAAACTTGACATTTCCGATGATGACGGAAATATGAAAAGCATCAATGGCCTAGCCGAAGACAAGAAACTGTTGATTGAAAATACGTCTTTACTAGTTTATATCTGCAAAGGGACTGAATCTGAGATAAAAGAATGGTTTCAGACAATCAATATTTCTGGCATTCCTCTTAACGAGCAAGAAATGCTCAATGCCATTTACTCTGGTCCATTTGTAACACTTGCAAAAGCAGAATTTTCGAACTCTAACAATGCGAATTTGCAGAAATGGAAGTCCTACATATCTGGCGACGTAAAAAGACAGCAAATATTGCAAACTGCATTGGACTGGGTTAGCCATAGTGATATCAGCCAATATATGAGTCATCACAGACTTGACAATAATATCAGTGAGCTGAAAACCTATTTTTCGGCTGTAATCGATTGGGCATCATCATTATTTGACGAAATTTACCCCGAAATGCAAGGGCGTGAGTGGGCTAGACTTTACGAATCATACCACAGCAATCCTTACGACCACACCGCACTATCTGAAAGAGTTGCGGAGCTGATGGAAGACCCTTGTGTGACCGACAAAAAAGGTGTTTTCGAATATGTTCTAGGTGGCGAGAGTGACAAAAAGTTATTGAATATTAGAATCTTTAATGATGTTGTCAAACGAACTGTTTATCAAAAGCAACAAGCAAATGCTGAAGCCAAAGGTGAATCTAACTGCCCCTACTGCACTCTTGAGGCTGGGGCTAATAAAGATAAAATCTGGCCTTTAAAGGATATGGATGCCGACCATGTAACAGCATGGAGCAAAGGCGGTTCGACCGACATTGATAATTGCCAAATGCTATGTAAAACACACAATAGACTAAAAGGGAATAGATAATTGGCCCATTTTAGACCATTTAGGCAATTAGAGCCTCCCGGTAACTAGCTTGTAACGCGTCGAGGGAATTAATTTCGGCGAATTTGGAAGACTGCACCTGTTCAGAGAAACGACGCATCGGCACAAGGTGGTGACTTCCAGTCACGATTTCAGCCGATTGTCGTATACTCCGCACTTGGTGCGGGGGAATCAGATGGTGGCTTTCGGACACAACCTCACTCGTAGCAGCTTGCGTGTTGATTCCGCCAATGGGTTCAGGAGAGAGATTCATGCGGGTGATTGGGGTTGGGGGATTGTTTTTTTAACAGACTTGTTGAAAAGGAATTTTTGATAAGTCGGGACAATTTCGTATCTTTGCAGTTTGTATTATGCTGTTTAACTCGATAGAATTTCTTGTATTTCTGCCAATTACGTTTATCCTCTATTGGCTGCTGCACCGAAATTTGCGGTGGCAGAACCTCTTTGTGGTGGCTGCCTCGTATGTTTTTTATGGCTGGTGGGACTGGAAATTCTTGCTGCTTATTGCCTTTACCACGCTGTGCAGCTATGCCTCGGGAAGAATGATAGCGTCGTGCGCCGAGAAGTCGGCCAAGGCCAAGGCGGTAATGTGGACCAACATTGCCATCAACCTGCTGATTCTGGGCGTGTTTAAATACTACAATTTCTTTGCCCAGTCGTTTGCCGACGCTTTCTTGGGGGGCAACGCCGACGGGATGCTGCTGCACTTGGTGCTGCCCGTGGGCATCTCGTTCTACACCTTCCAGGCACTGAGCTACAGCATTGATGTTTATCGTGGTACGATGCACGCCACTCGCGATGTGGTGGCCTTTACGGCCTATGTGAGTTTCTTTCCTCAGCTGGTAGCCGGCCCTATAGAACGAGCCACCTCGCTCCTACCCCAGTTTGAGCATAAGCGCCATTTCGACTACCGCACCGCCGTGGACGGTCTGCGACAGATGCTGTGGGGATTTTTCAAGAAGATGGTGGTGGCAGACAGCTGCGCCCTGTATGTGGATGAGATCTTTGCCCATCCCGACTGGTATAACGGCGCCACCCTGCTGACGGCGGCAGTGCTCTTCACGATACAGATTTATGGCGATTTTTCGGGTTATAGCGACATAGCCATTGGCTGTGCCAAGCTGTTCGGCATCAGGCTCCGACGCAATTTCAACGTGCCCTATTTCAGTCGCGACATCGCCGAGTTCTGGCGCCGCTGGCATATATCGCTCACCACATGGTTTCGCGACTATATCTACATTCCGCTGGGTGGAAGCCGAGTGCCCAAGGGCAGGGTGGTGCTGAACACTTTTGTCATCTTTTTGGTGAGCGGCATGTGGCATGGTGCCAACTGGACTTTTCTGGCCTGGGGCGCCTATCACGCGGTGCTCTTCCTGCCCCTGATACTGCTGGGCAAGAACCGCAAATACACCAATGTGGTGGCTGCCGAGCGCAAGCTCCCCACCATAAAAGAGCTTGGGCAGATGGTGCTCACATTTTTGCTAGCCGCCATGGGCTGGGTGCTGTTTAGAGCCAACAGCATAGAGCAGGCCATGGAGTACTACAGGCTGATGGTGGTGAACTTTGGGCACGGCGGGCCCAACATCACGGCACCCATCGACCTTTGGCTGCTGATAGTGGGCATAGCCCTGCTGACGGTGGTGGAATGGTGCAACCGCCATGAGGAACACGAGTTTGTGCGCCAGCCCCGCAACCGCTTTCTGCGTTGGGGACTATACATAGTGTTGATTTTCATGATTGGGGCCTTTATGGTCACCAACGAAATGCCTTTCATCTATTTCCAATTCTAGCCATGATGAGAAGAATTTATAAATTTAGAATAAAAAATAAAAAGTGGGCTGGCGCATAATCAACTTTAACTTTGACGTTAACGTTAACTGGCTGCCGCCCATCAACTAAACAACTAAGCCACTAAGCTACTAAACAACTAAGCTACTAAGCCACTAAACAACTAAGCCATTAAACAACTAAGCTACTAAGCCACTAAACAACTAAGCCATTAAACAACTAAGCCACTAAACGAGTGGGAAGTGGAAAACTTTCAACTTTCAGAGAATTGAACCATTGAAAATGAAGAAATTGATTATACGCCTAATAACATTCCTACCCATTGCCGCAATATGCTATGTGGCGATGATATGGCTGCTGGGCGACATGGGCTGGGTGCGCAACGGCAAGATGGAGATGGGCGACTACGGCCACCTGAACACCCGAGTGAAGGATGTGAGGAACTACAAGGATATCGACATCCTGTTTCTGGGCTCCTCGCACTGCTACCGCACCTTCGACACCCGATTCTACCGCCAGCAGGGGTTCAGTTGTTTCAACCTGGGATCGTCGAACCAGACACCCATGCAGACTTACGTGCTGCTGAAGCAATATCTGGACAGCCTGAATCCGAAATTCGTTGTGTTTGAGGTGCACCCCGACATTATGAAAAACGACGGCGTGGAGAGCGGCATCAACCTGCTGGCCAATGTGCCGCTGAGCCGGGAGGCCGTGAATATGGCTTACAAACTCAACAACATGAAGGTGTGGAACACACTGATACACTCATTCTACGACCAAAAGATATGCCGACGGCTGGCCGACTTCAGCGAGGACACGGTGATGGGTGCATATGTGTATGTGCCAGGCGGATTCTGCCAGGTTGACACCAACGAGTTTCAGGTGAAGAGATACCCCAAGACCCTGATATACCTCTACGACCAACAGCTGATAGCCTTGCAAAAGTGCATCAAACTATTCACCGACCGCAACATACCCTACCTGCTGGTAGAGGTGCAGGATGCCGAGCAGCTACGCACAGCCTACACCAACCACGATTCATTTGAACAGCAGATGCAGCTCCTTGGCCCCTACCGCTACAAGGTGCTGCCCATGGTGGATACCATACACTTTTTTAACAGCAACCACCTGGACAAACCCGGCATTGAAATGTTTAACAACGACCTGGTGGCCGACCTAAAAAAACGATTAATCAAATGAAAATCATAGGACTCATGTCGGGCACATCACTCGACGGCTTGGATATTGCCTACTGCGACATCAACGACGGTCATTTCCAACTCATTGCCGCCGAAACCTATCCCTATGACGAGCAATGGGTGAAATGGTTATCGACCTTGGAAACTGCCACAGCCTACGAATATGCCCTTATCGACGTTGAGCTGGGTCATTATTTTGGCAAGATGGTGAACCGTTTCCGCCACGACCACCCCGGCCCCGTTGACGCCATAGCCTCGCATGGCCACACTATTTTCCACCAACCGCACCTGGGTCTCACCACCCAGATTGGCGACGGCGACGCCATAGCCGCCGAAACGGAGCTGCCCGTGGTGTTCCGCTTTCGCAACCTTGACGTGGCCCTTGGTGGCCAGGGGGCTCCGCTGGTGCCTATTGGCGACAGGCTGCTGTTTGGCCAATACGACGTGTGCCTGAACCTGGGGGGCATTGCCAACATCTCCTACGAGGGCTACAACCAACTGCGCGAAGCCTACGATATTTGTCCGTGCAACATGGCGCTGAACTATCTGGCCCGCCTGGTGGGCAAACCCTACGATAAAAACGGCCTGATGGCCCGCAACGGAAAGACAAACGCCGACCTGCTGGCCCAGATGGACAACCTGGACTACTACCGCCAGCCGCTGCCCAAATCGCTCGGCAAAGAATGGTTTGTGAGCGAGTTTCAGCCTTTGCTGGACACCAAGGGGCTGATATTGCGCGACCTGCTATGCACCACGGTGGAACATATCGCCCGCCAGATTGCTTCGGCCGTGAAGGGCCGCGGATTGGAGAGTATGCTGGTTACGGGCGGGGGATCAAAAAACAAGTATCTGATAGCACGCATACAGGCACTGGTGCCCAACTGCCGCATCACGGTGCCCAACGCCGACATTATCGACTACAAAGAGGCCATTATCTTTGCCCTACTGGGCTATTTGCGACTCAGCAACAAGGCCAACTGCCTTAGCAGCGTGACCGGCGCCCGCATAGACAACTGCGGAGGCTGCATTGCCGGCCTTGTGCCACGGCAGCACTAGTCGAGAAACAACGCCGCCGACATCCCATCGGCATGGAGCAGGCCCTCGCGGGTGGGGCGATAGTGCGTAGGGGTGTCCTCAATCAGCTTATGGGCCACAAAGCGGCCGATAGCTTTCTGTAAGAAAGGTTTGAATTCGGCAGGAACCATCTGCTTGTCGATACCCGCGGTGGTGCGCAGGGCGGTCATGATATATTCGTTAAAGGCATCGGTGGGGCTGAGGGCTTCGGTGTCGTACTCTTGATTGCTGATGTACCGTTGCACATCGGCCACATTCCACCTACGGCAACGGCCATCGAAGCTATGGGCAGCAGCCCCCACACCCAGATAAGGGGTGCGGTCCCAATAACGACTGTTGTGCCTAGACTGCATACCGGGCTTGCAGAAATTGGAGATCTCGTATTGCTCGAACCCCTGTGCCGCCGCCCAGGAGAGCAAGGCATAGTAGTGCTGGAGAGCCATTTGCTCCGAGGCAGGAACAATCTTGCCCAACTCAATCTGGCGTTGCAGCATAGTGCCATCCTCCACGGTGAGCGAATAGGCCGAGAAATGACTGACCGGCAAGGATTCCAGCTGACGAAGATTATGGCGCCAGGCCTCCAAATCCTGACCGGGAAGACCATAAATGAGATCGATGCTGATATTGTCGAACCCCGCCTGGCGGGCATTGATTACTGCCGCCTGGGCCTGCGCCGCATTGTGGCGACGGTTGAGCACACGCAGATCGTCATCGTGAAACGACTGAATGCCAATACTCACCCTATTGAAAAAATGCAGAGAGCGCAAATCGGAAAGGAACTGGGGAGTGAGATCTTCGGGGTTGGCCTCGATGGTGGCCTCTTGGATCTGCGAAGTGTCGAAATGCGCCCGAATGGTGTCCACGATGGCCGACAACTGGGCGATAGACAAGATGGTGGGGGTGCCGCCCCCAAAATACACGGTGCGGAGGGGATGAGGCTGCTCGGCACAGCGACCGCGCAGCTCGGCGCACAAAGCATCCACATACTGCTGTTTTTCGCCCATGGTAACAGCAGAATAGAATGCGCAATAGGTGCATTTGCGATGGCAGTATGGGATATGGATGTAGAGCACGGCTAATTGCTGCTATTGTGGCTATCGAGCAAGGCTTCGGCAGCGGCATAGGCCGACACCTTATTATCTAGAATATCCTGGCAGATGGCATCCATGCGGGCTTCCATACCGGGCGCATTGTAAAATCGGTCGCGCAGGCCATTCTCGATGGTCTCGCGCAAGATACGCAGATTCTGTTGCTGGCGTTTGTGATAGAAATAACCGTTAGACTTGGTGAAAGTGACATACTCCATCACCTTGTTCCACAAATCGGGCACACCCTGATGCGTATAGGCCGAACACAGCATCACCTCGACCATCCAGCCACTTTCGGGCATGGGGAACAGGTGAAGGGCATTGCGATACTGGGTGGCGGCCAATTCGGCCTTCACGGGGTCGATATCGCACTTGTTGATGGCTATCATATCGGCCATTTCCATGATGCCTCGCTTGATGCCTTGCAACTCATCGCCCGTATTGGCCAGCTGCAACAGGAGGAAGAAATCGACCATAGAATGCGCCGCCACCTCGCTTTGGCCAACGCCCACGGTCTCGACAATCACCACGTCGAATCCGGCGGCTTCGCAAAGCACTATGATCTCACGGGTTTTGCGGGCCACGCCGCCCAAAGAGCCTGCCGAAGGACTGGGGCGGATAAAGGCATTGGGATCGACAGAAAGTTCCTCCATGCGGGTCTTATCGCCTAAAATACTGCCTTTTGAACGCTCGCTGCTGGGATCGATGGCCAGCACGGCCACCTTGTGATTATGCGAGGTGAGATATTTTCCCAAAGCCTCGATGGTGGTGCTCTTGCCAGCGCCCGGCACACCCGTGATGCCCAGTCGCACCGACTTGCCGGCAAAAGGCAGACAACGTTCGATAACCTGCTGCGCCTTGCGCTGATGCTCAATCAAAGAACTCTCAACCAGCGTGATAGCACGGCTGAGCATTGTGCGGTCGCCATGCATAATGCCACTCACCAACTCCTCGACAGTAGGCTCCACGCGCTTGCGCGCCTTCATGCGTTGGAGATATGTATTGTTCACCTGATCAGGCTGTTGCACGCCTTCTTGCACACTGAGGGCCGATTGATAGTCGAAATTACTGTATAAATGCTTGTCTTCGGGTGTCATTTCGGGGTAATTTTAAAACAAAAATAAAAACGTAAAAAATTCATTTATAGTATAGATAAAAAATAATTTTGAAAAAAATTTTGTCAATTCAAAAAAAAGTAGTAATTTTGCACCCGCTTTCGAGAGATAAAGCAATACCGAATGGCGGGATAGCTCAGCTGGTTAGAGCGCTGGATTCATAACCCGGAGGTCATCAGTTCAAGTCTGATTCCCGCTACACAAAAGCCTTAACAATCTGGTTAAGGCTTTTTTCTTTATATACTATATTCCATAATATACGTTTGATTTGTCCAATGGCGAACCCGCCCTTGGACCGCCCCTACCCCAAGGCATAAAGGCAGAATGCAGGGAAAAACCAACTAATTTTTCGGAAATTTATGAAAAAAAAGGGTTTTTCCCTTATAAAAATATTGTATATTTGCCACATAACAGATCACACAATAGTGGTTGGCAATACCAGCACACTCATTTGATTTTAAGAACAATAAAACAACGATTATGACGACTAACATTCTACTAAAAAAAGTCTTTTTCATGGTATTGCTCTTGTTTGCCGGTTGCATTTTGCACGCACAAGAGAAATTCGACAGGTTGTTTTTCGACATTAACGGCGTGAAATTTGAAATGGTGTATGTGCAGGGCGGCTCGTACCTGATGGGCAGCACGCCGGAGATTATTCAGCTGGCGAGAATTCCACAACAAGACGAAGTGGACGATATGGACATCGTGAAGACCTATTGCGACGAGATGCCCCGCCACGGTGTGGAGGTGAAAAGTTTCTACATGGGGCAATACGAGGTGACCCAGGAGCTTTGGACTGCCGTGATGGGAAACAATCCATCGAATTTTATAGGCAAGGACCTGCCGGTGGAACAGGTTTCGTATTACGACGTGCAGGAATTCATCGCACGACTCAACGAGCTCACCGGCGTAACTTTCCGCCTGCCTACCGAGGCCGAATGGGAATATGCGGCACGCGGAGGAAGCAAATCGAAAGGATACCTCTTTCCGGGCAGCAACGACCTGATGACAGCAGGATGGACGCAGATAAACTCGGAAAGCGAGACTCACCCCGTGGGCATGATGCCGCCTAACGAGCTGGGACTATACGATATGGCCGGCAACGTGTGGGAATGGTGCTCAGACTGGTACAGCCCGTTAGAGTACCTTTGGCATATAACAGACCATGGCATACGGCCCAAATACATAGAAAACGACAACCAACTGCTCCTTTGGGGCTACAATTACGAACACGATATCGTGCACAGTTTGACCACCGAGCACAATCTTGCAGTCCGCCAAGGCTACAATTACGAACACGATATCGTGCACAGTTTGACCGGAAGATATCCTAACATAGAGGCGCATAATAGCCTGACTGCCATAGACCCCGACGAACCCGTTCGCCTGTATGGCATCTGGCACACCGACTTTGTGGAAACAACCTTCGACCCGCAAGGCCGCAACACCGGAGACTACCGGGTGGGGCGTGGCGGCAGTTGGGCCGACGAAGCAGGAAAACTGCACACGGCCTACCGCAATTTCTGGGTGCCCGACCGCACAATCAGCAACTTAGGATTCCGACTAGTGATCACCTACAACAACAGCACCTTGTCGGGCTGGATGCCCAACCAATATTATATCGACTCCATAGCCGACGGCAAAGTATATACCTCCACCACCACGCAAAATCTGGCCTTGCAGGCATCGGGAACACTACCCCACGAATTTAGCGTAACGCCAACCAACAAAGTGCGATTCTCGCAAGGAAACCTGCAATACAACGCAGTACACAACAGTTGGCGCTTTGCCGAGAAGCAGACCGACTTTATTGGATATGACAACGTTGAATACGATGAGAAATATCCCGGATGGATAGACCTTTTTAGCTGGGGGACAAGCGGCTACCGAGACCGCCCACCCTATTATTTCTCCGCCAACGCCCAATACTACGGCAACGGAACGAACAAAAACATCGACCACACCTCGTACGACTGGGGTATCTACAACCCCATTATCAACGGCGGGAACACCCGCGGCGAGTGGCGCACACTGAGCACTTACGAATGGAACTACCTATTTACGGGCAGACCCAACGCATGGAAACTGCGCACACAGGCTATGGTTGACGAGGTGCAAGGCTTGGTGCTGCTGCCCGATAACTGGATTGAGCGAGGACTGGACACCTTCCAGCCCAACAAGATATACCAATTCTCGGACGAATCGTGGAAAGTAATGGAGCGAGCCGGCGCAGTATTCCTGCCCGCCGCAGGCTATGGCAACATGAGGAAATACACTGCCGCACAACCTATTGAAAGCGAAACACTAATCGAGGGCGTGAATGTGGCCTATGGCACCCTAATGCCAGAACACCACGAGGACATCAGGAAAAAGGCGGATGATGCCGGCACCCCTATGCCCGAGACTCTGGCCGAAAAGGATTTTTTCAAACGCGCATTATACAGACCGGCGCTTGAAAGCGAATATGGCATTGGCGCTTATTGGACCACCACGCATTACGACAAATCAAACGCCATGAGCGTGTATTTCACCTTTGGCCAGGCAGCATTTATCCGAACCATGCAGCGCACGTGCCGATGCTCGGTAAGGCTGGTGAAAGATGTGGAGCCGGTATCGGGAAACGGCAACACCTCAAAGAGGGGCAAAAGCAAGAAAACAACCGAATAAACCCGCTTTAGGAATCAATATGGCGCCCACTTGCCATACTCCTTGGGACAATTGGTGAACGGGCCGCCCATTGAGCCCCACAACTGCTACGGCAAACAGCAAGGCATTGCCCCTGACCCAGAGATGTATCGCTCATGTTACGGTGATGCTACGGTTATATTACGGTAAATGAGCGGTACGCAGAGCGTAGCATCACCGTAGAATGACCGTAGGATGACCGAACCATGAACGATAGCAAGGGGTATTTGTGCCGGAAAGTGGGCCACGCACCTTTGCCCTTGGGGCCGTGAAAATACGTGCCACATATTTGCGACCATTGTGCCTATTATAAAAGCACTTGCGCCATTGCAACGATCAATACGTTAACAAATGGCGCAAGTGATAATATTCGAAAACTTCAGTTGGGATACCTTTAGATATCGTCTTCAGATTCAGGGACCATCTCTTCCCAATTGATCTGGGTAGGATAGATATTGTCGCGAATAATGGTTCCGGGGAATTCATTTTTGAGTCGCAGCAAAAAGACGTAGGCTTCCAAACGGGTGCGAAAATCGCCCACCTTTACCTTAAAATTAGGCTCGTCGAACACCACATAAGCCTCCACACCGGGATAATTGTTGCGGATGCGTTCCTTCATATCGAAGGCACGGTTCTTTGACGAAGTGCCGCTAAGCGAAGCCACCTGGATGCGATAGCCGGGAATGGTGCGGACGCGCTCGTTGAGTTCAATATGTTTCTGAACCAACTGCGACACAGCCACATCGCCTTTGATTTCGATATGGCCCTTGCTACGATTGGTGCTATAATAGTTTTGAGCCTGTAGCGCCACACAAAACACTGCGGCAAAGAGTATTAATGAGAAAAAACGTTTCATAATCATAAGCTATTTGGCCAGGCCATTCACCTGCTTGGGACGAACAGAAACCACAGGACGAGTGGAGAGCGTGAGCATCTGCTGCGCATAGTTGCCCAGCAGCAGACTGGTGAAGGACGACTCCTGCTCGGTCATGATCACAATCATGTCGGCATTAATTTCTTCGGCATATTCAAGCGTGGTGATGGTGAGATTCTTGGGCACACTGACGCACTTGTTCACATGCTTGATTTCATGCTTGTCAAGGTAAGAATCCACCATATTCACATAGCCGTCAACAATGCTCTTAATCGACTTACTATCGGAAGTATAGAGGCCTAAGACATGCAATTCGGAATTGAAGATCTTGGCAAATTGTGCGGCAGTGCGCAACTTCTGACGAGTGTCGGGCGAATTGTCGATAGGCACAACAATACGCTCCAAGGCTTTATTGAAGTTGAAATCCTCACGCAGGGTGAGCACGGGGACTTCGCTTTCGGCAATGGTGCGATAAGTGTTGCGGCCAATCCAGTTTTTCTCGAAACCCGACAAGCCGTGGGTTCCCACTATAATCAGCACGCCATCGTCCTCTTTGCACTGAGCACAAAGCTCCTGCGACACTTTGCCATGCCGAATCACATAGTCCATTTTTATACCCTTGAAAAGATGCGAAACACCAGCAATACGGCGCTCAATCTCCTCACGTATAGGAGCTTCGTCCTGATCTTTATCTTTCACATAAACCAAACGCAAATCACATCCAACCCTGTTAGAGATATCAATGGCCAGGTCAACTGCCTTGGCCGAACCTGCTGAGAAATCAAAACCTACGATAATTTTACTCATAACAAAAACATTTTTATTTTTGGGTACAAAATTACTATTTTTTTTTGAATTCGCAACATTTCTAATATTTTTTCTTTCCAATAACGCCATCACAATTCTTGATTGCAAAACATAAACAACTTATTTTATGGCAATTACAAAAATCGCTAGCCACATTATACCTCGAGCCTTTTTTTTGTGACACAATGAGACAAAAAAGCAGATGGGCATTTTTAAGCCGCCCCAATTATCATCGAATAGTTGCCTTCAACCATTTCAAAACCAGATTTTGCAAGCGCGTTGAAACCAGCTAGCGAATGCCATTTTAAACCTCTTTGAAGGCACAAAATTCACAACTTGTTAATATCTTTATTAAAAAATAATAAAAAAGTATTTTTCAAATGGAAAAAAAATTGTAATTTTGCACAATATATAAATTAAATCAGAATAATAACAAAACACTTATAAAACAATGACCAACATGATTTTGACTGCAGTCGTGGTACTCGGCGCCATTGGTGTCATCTTTGCCATTGTACTGTATTTCGTGGCCCAAAAGTTCAAAGTTGTTGAAGACCCCAAAATCGACGAGATCGCCGAAGTACTGCCTGGGGCCAACTGCGGCGGATGTGGTAAGGCAGGTTGCCGTGCCATGGCCGAAGCCTTTGTAAAACAGGGCAACATGGACGGGCTGAAATGCCCCGCCGGCGGCGACGCCGTAGCAGAAAAGGTGGCTGCCATCCTCGGATGCACCCCCGAAGTTTCCGAACCCCAGATTGCCGTAGTGCGTTGCAATGGCACTTGCTCCAACGCAAAGGCCAAGAACAACTACGACGGTCTTAAGAGCTGCGCTTTTGCCAACAGCGTTTATGCTGGCGAAAGCGGCTGTATGTTTGGCTGCCTTGGCTATGGCGACTGCACCAGAGCCTGCTCATTTGGCGGCATCGTAATCAACCCCGAAACCGGTCTGCCCGAAGTTGACCCCGACAAGTGCACCGCTTGCGGCGCCTGCGCAAAGGCTTGTCCTCGCAGCGTGATCGAAATCCGCAACCGTGGCCGCAAGGACATGCGCGTGTTTGTGGCTTGCCGCAACAAGGAAAAAGGCGGTGTGGCTAAGAAAGCTTGCGACGCAGCATGCATCGGCTGTGGCAA
Organism: Bacteroidales bacterium; assembly: GCA_024400545.1. Taxonomy (GTDB): domain Bacteria; phylum Bacteroidota; class Bacteroidia; order Bacteroidales; family P3; genus Colimorpha. The sequence goes on from JAKSMO010000009.1 coordinate 24,075, forward strand.
ATGCGCCAAGACCTGCCCCTTCGGAGCCATCACCGTGGAGAACAACCTGGCTTACATTGATTTCAACATCTGCAAATCGTGCCGCAAGTGCGTGGCTGAGTGCCCCACTGGTGCTATCCATGAGGTAAACTTCCCTCCCAGACCTGTGAAGAAGGAAGTTCCCGCAGAAGCTCCCGCAGCAGAACAGACTCCCGCTAACAACCAATAATCACTAACCCAAATAAAGAAACGAACCATGAAGACTTTCAAAATGGGTGGTGTTCACCCCGAAGAAAATAAAATCTCTACCAATGCCGTCATCGAGCAGATGCCCCTGCCCAAACAGGTGGCAGTGCTCATGAACCAGCACCTTGGCGCTCCCGCCACTCCTATCGTGGCCAAGGGCGACAAAGTGAAAGTCGGACAGCTCATTGCCGAAGCTCAGGCTTTTATGTGCGCCAACATTCACTCCCCCGTGAGCGGTACTGTCAACAAAATCGACACCTGTAAGGATATCGTAGGCCTGCCTAAGACTGCCATCTATATTGATGTTGAAGGCGACGAGTGGATGGAAACCATCGACCGCACTCCCGACATCAAGCGCGAATGTAACCTCGAACCCAAAGAAATCGTTGCCAAACTTAAAGAAATGGGCATCGTTGGTCTGGGTGGTGCCACCTTCCCCGCACATATCAAATACAGTGTGCCCGAAGGCAAGAAGGCCGAATATCTGATCATCAATGCTGCCGAGTGCGAGCCTTATCTCACCTCCGACCATCGCGTAATGCTTGAGCATGCTGAGGAAATCTGCATTGGTGTAAGCATCCTGCGCAAAGCCTTGGGTGTGCCCAATGCTTATATCGGCATTGAGAGCAACAAGCCCGAGCCCATCCGCGTAATGACCGAAATGGCTAAGAATTTTGAGGGCATCATTGTGGAACCTCTCGTAGTTAAATACCCCCAGGGCGCCGAAAAACAGCTCATCAACTCCATCACCGGCCGTAAGGTACCCAGCGGCAAACTGCCTATTGATGTGGGTTGTGTGGTAAGCAACGTGGGAACCAGCTTTGCTGTGTATGAGGCCATTCAGAAGAACAAGCCCCTTATCGAGAACATCCTCACCGTGACCGGTAAGAAACTGCCCAGCCAGCACAACTATCAGTGCCGTATCGGTATCACCTACAACGATATCATTAAGCACGCCATCGAGGCACTGCCCGAGACCACCGGTAAGGTGATTAGCGGCGGTACCATGATGGGTAAGGCCGTGAGCAATCTTGACGCACCCACCACCAAGGGCGCAAGCAGCGTGCTGGTGATGGACGAGGCTGAGGCACGTCGTGCTCCCGAGAGCAACTGCATCCGTTGCGGCAAGTGCATGAATGCCTGCCCCATGGGTCTGGCCCCCTACCTGTTCTCGGCATTGGTGAAGAACGAACGCATCGAAGAAGCCAAGGAAAACAACATCCTCGACTGCATCGAGTGCGGTTGCTGCTTCTTCAGCTGCCCCGCCAACAAGCCCCTCACCGACGAGATCCGCTTGGGCAAGAACAAAGTGCGCGCTATGATGGCTGCTCAGAAGAAATAACTGAGACCACCATTTCAAATCAACAAATAAACAAAACAACGAATCAACATATAATATATTAATATGAATCTATTAAATATATCTGGTTCTCCTCACGTTCACAGCGACGAATCCACTAAGAAAATCATGTGGCGTGTAAACATGGCCTTGATACCCGCATTGGTGTGCAGTATCGCATTCTTCGGCCTGAACGCACTCATCATCAGCCTGGTATCGGTGGCCTGCTGCTGCCTGTTCCAGTGGCTTATCGAAAAATTCATTCTTAAAACTCCCACAACTGTATGCGACGGTTCGGCCGTAGTTACCGGTTTGTTGCTGGCATTCAACGTGCCTGCCACCACTCAGATGTTTGGTCTTGTGGCTATTGGCGCACTTGTGGCTATCGGCGTAGGCAAAATGACCTTCGGCGGTCTTGGCAAGAACCCCTTCAACCCCGCATTGGTCGGCCGTGTTTTCTTGCTCATCTCCTTCCCCGTACAGATGACCACATGGCCTGTTGCCGGCAACCTCTTCCCCATGAGCTTCGACACCGTTGCAGGTGCTACCCCTCTGGGTCTTTTGAAAGAAGGTGGCGAATTGAACTTCACTGTGCTTGATGCTTTCCTCGGTACCATTGGTGGTTCGATGGGTGAGGTCAGCGCCATCGCTATTTTGATTGGTGCCGCATACCTGCTTATCAAGAAGGTTATCACCTGGCATATTCCCGTATCGTTCATTGGCACCGCTTTTGTAGTCAGTGCTATCATGTGGCTCTGCGGTGTAGATGGTGTGGCAGATCCCTGCACCACTATCCTCACTGGCGGTATCATGCTGGGTGCCTGCTTTATGGCCACCGATATGGTTACCTCGCCCATGACCAAGATGGGTCAGCTCATCTTTGGTTTTGGTTGCGGCCTGCTCACCATTATCATCCGTACTTGGGGTGCTTATCCCGAAGGCGTGTCCTTCGCCATCCTGCTCATGAACGCAGCTACCCCCCTCATCAACAAATGGTGCAAGCCCACCCGCTTTGCCTGCTAACTGATTTATCCGACAATAGAAAATAAAGAATTATGGCTAAGAAAGCTCAATCTACATTAATTAATATGTTGCTGTCACTCACCATCATTGCTGTGGTGGCAGCTGCCGCACTGGCCGCAGTTAGCAATGTGACGGCCGATCCTATTGCACAGGCCCAGAAACAAAAGAAAGAAGATGCTATCAAAGCTGTGCTTCCCGCTTTTGACCAACTCGAAGAGATGGAAATCGAAGGAGTGTCTTGCACAAAAGCCCTTAACGCTGCTGGCGAGTTTACGGGCATGGCCATTGAGGCTAAGAGTGCCAAAGGCTTTGGTGGTGACTTGGTTGCCATGGTAGGCTTCGATGCCGAAGGCAACATCACCGGCTATCAGATTTTGCAGACTGCCGAAACTCCCGGCTTGGGAGCCAAGGCTGGCGAATGGTTCCAGGAAGGCCAGAAGGGCAACGTGATTGGCAAAAATCCTGCCAACGGCCTTATGGTAACTAAGGACGGTGGCGATGTGGATGCCATCAGTGGTTCCACCATCACCTCCCGCGCATTCTGCGACTTGATCAACAATGCTTACGCAATTTTCCAGAAAGGAGGAAATGAATAATGAAAGCTGTAGATATTATTAAAAACGGTCTCATTAAAGAGAACCCCACATGGGTGCTTATCCTGGGTATGTGCCCCACCCTGGCCACCACTTCCAGTGCCATCAACGGTATGTGCATGGGTTTGGCCACCGCATTTGTGCTCATGATGTCCAACATCGTCATCTCGCTGCTCAAATCGCTCATCCCCGATAAAGTGCGTATCCCCGCTTTCATCGTAGTTATCGCCACCTTCGTCACCATCGTACAGTTGGTGATGCAGGCATACCTGCCCGACCTTTACGACACCCTCGGCCTGTTTATCCCCCTCATTGTGGTAAACTGCATTGTGCTGGGTCGTGCCGAAGCATTCGCTTCGAAGAACAACGTATGGCATTCCCTTCTCGACGGCTTATTCATGGGTTTGGGTTTCACCTGGGCTCTCACCCTCATTGGCCTCGTTCGCGAAATGCTGGGTGCCGGCGCTATTTTCGGCCACAACTTCATTGGTGGTTCTGACGGCATGTTGCTCTTCATCCTGGCTCCTGGAGGCTTCTTAGTTTTAGGTTTCTTGATGGCTCTCGTACAGAAAATCCAGAAAAAGTAGTTAAAAAATGTTAAATATAAGCCTTAGGGGGTGACCAAAACGCCTTTTTTGAGTCTTATATACACAAGAAATTTAAATGAACATTTTTTATTTATTTTTTTGAAACGAGAATTTAGAAACTAAAAACAATAAAATCATGAAGAAAATTGCACTTTTGACAGTAATTTTGTTCACGTTCGTTGGCGGAGGAAAGGCATTGGCTCAGGACTGCGACGCAATTCTGGCACCTTTCTTTCAATTGAACAACATGAACAAGGACGATTACCCCGCAGAGAAAGCAGCATGGTTTTGCATCTTATCGCAGAACTCATTCTACCTTTCCACAACTGCACCCCGCGAAGCACATGTGTATGACCTCACTGACCTTACCGACCTTACCACAGGTGAGAAAGTAAGCAGCGACTTTGTACCCGACCTGAATACGCTGAGCTACTATCGCTACAATTTCTCTCATTTCAGACACATGAGTGGCGATCGTGCATGCTATTTCCGCTATGGGAGACGAAGCGACCATACCTACCTGGTGCTTCGCGAAACCAACGAGGCTTACCTCACGGCTCTTCACGAATATAATAATAGATAGTTATTAACCCTCAAAAATACACCACTATGAAAAAGACAATATTACTCACACTGGTGATGACCGTTTTAGGCTGTTTAAACTTGATGGGTCAAACAACTATCCATTATGACTTAAACAACGACATTCACGACTCTATCATCGAGCTCGCCGCCAACATGGAGGTTTCGGTCAGCGATGATGGTAGTATCGACGGTCCCTACAACCACGGTCACGACTATCATGTCACCATTCGTTTGCGTTGCGACACCCTCGACTCCACAGCAATGAAGAGTGCCAGCATATCCATCAATACTCACATTATGGATATCCACTGCGACGACACCCTTTATGTGTACGATGGCGACGCTGTTGACCCAGCCCGCTTGTTCTGGAAAGGCAACAACTGCTGGAGAAACACCGAGCAAGAGACCTTTTATGTCACACCTACCAATCCTAATGGTTCCATTACCATAAGATTCCGTGCCGTTCCTCGCGACATGACTACTTGGACAGGATCCAACGATGGTTTCAAAGTAACCATGCACTGCGCCAAGCCTTGTGAGAAAGTGACCGCTGTGATTGATAGCTTGTATGAACATACCGACCTCATCACAGGTGCTGTTATCGACACCGCCTACATGCGTTGGGTTCCCGCTAACGTTGATACCATCTTCTACTTTGTTGACGTTCACTCCACCGACTCGTTGGGCAGAGACACCATCATAAGAGTGCAGACCGACAGCATCATCCGAGTTGACACCGTTTCTTTTGTTTGGGCTGCATTGGCCTGCCAAGGACAAGGACTCAGACTGCATGGCCACGGCGAATACACCGACTACATTGCAGAATATCAGCCCACCGACGACAATGTGATCTTCAAATGGGACTTGGTAGTCGATTCCTTAACACGAATTGGCAGCAGTGGCGGTAAACTGGCAAAAACCAACAAATTCCAACGTGCCGACTGCTATAATGTAACGCTATTGCTAACAGACCAACGAGGATGCGAATCCAACCCGAAGGCTAGCGTACAGGTTCGCGTAGCACAAAACCCCATCAAGACGATCTTTGACCTTGACGACATCTGCAACAACGACTCTTTGCTCGTGAACGTAGGTTACGAAGGCGAACAAGGAACCCTTACCCTTAAGAAGATTGAATACACCAAGACAGTTACCAAAGTGTACCAGAAGAGAACCTTTATCCCTGACGGCCCCAACTGCGGAGGTGAGACAGACAAATGCTATAAAGCTGCCGTCACATTCGACGAATACAATCCTGGCCAAGAAATCACCTCGGCAAGCGATATCTGCTCCATTTGCATTAACTATGAACACACCTTCATGGGCGACTACCGACTGGCTATTGAGTGCCCAATCTTCGACGAAAACGTATCACAGACTCGAGGCAGAGCTGTACTCAAATACGGTAAATTCTGCACTGGCTCCGACTGCGACCCATTAGCCACAGCCGAATCCCCCGACGGTACAGGTGCTGGTGGTGGTATGAACTCCGGTATTCCTATTCGTAGCTGGGATGGTACTGGCCCAAATACTTGCGACTCCCTCTATAATCCCTTTGGTAAAGGATGGAACTACTGCTGGTCTCGTAATGGCAACTACCAATTAGTCACCGGACATTGGGCTGACGATGGCGCTGACCAACAAGGCATGTACATTTCTAGTGGTCCTACCGTAACTCCCGCCGTTGACGATCGCCCAGTTGTTCCTGGCTATTTCATTTCCCACCCAGGTGAGCATTCAACCGAAGCACTGACCCAAACCCGCGACTCGAGCGACCACAACGGAAAACTCAACTACTATCGTCCCGCAAGTGATTTCAGCGATCTGATCGGTTGCCCTCTTAATGGTGAATGGAAAGCCGTAGTTTGCGACTTCTGGGGCGCAGATAATGGCTGGGTATTCAACTGGAGTATGGATATTTGCGGAGCATCCCACAATGAAGGTTGCGACTATCAGGTCGGCATCGACTCTGTGGTTTGGCATCCCGACACCAACCGCATCCTCCATCCTGAGGACTTCCGCGACAATAAGTACAAAGGACTAATCATCAATGGCAAGGCATTCGACCCCACATCGGCATACATATCCTCGCCCGACACTGCTGGACTATTCCGCATCCGCCTGTCAATTTACGACGAGTACGGCTGTCGTTGGGACACCCTTACCAAAATCACCTCCTACTACACTCCTCTGCCCAACCTTGGCAACGACACCACCCTCTGCGGTGTTAACTCCACTGTGCTGGATGCTACCGACAGATACATCAACAGACCCAACACTAACTACCGCTATATGTGGGAGCCTTACGGCCAAACCACTCCTACCATCGTAACCGAGACCAACACGGGCCACGATACCCGCTATGTTGTGCAGGTTGTAAATGATATGGATAACAAAAAGTGCGCAGCCCGCGACACCATCATCGTGGCCGTTCGTCCTCAGCCTAAGCCCAACTTCGACCCCGGCTTCTATCCCCTCGAAGGTTGCGAACCTCTCACTATCAACTTCACCAACACCACTACCGACGGACACCTCTATCGTTGGGACTTTGGCGATGGCACATACTCTACTCTTAAGAACCCCAGCCACACCTACGGCTCCGGTATCTATGACCTTAAGTATTATGTAGAGAGCGATGGTGGTTGTAAAGACTCACTCATCTATCACGACCTCATCACTGTATTCCCCCAGGCAAAAGCTTCTTTCTCCTGGGAGCCCACCTTCCCCACCGTGCTTCATCCCACCATCACCCTCAACAACACCACCGCACCCGACGAAGGATTCAATAAATATTTCTGGGAAATTCAGTACGACAAGAACAACCCATACTCTGTTGAGACCTTTACCGACCGCAACCCGTCCTACACCTGGACAGCCGACGACGGACGTGACATCTCCGGTGCTTACACCGTTCGACTCATCACCCGTGCCGACAACCACGGTCCCAGCGGTGTGCTTACCTCTTGTGGCGACACTGTGGAGAACACCATCCTCATCATCAACGACAATCTGAAGTTCCCCAATATCGTCACTCCTAATGGCGACGGTATCAACGACCGCTTCGTGATTGGCAACCTTGTTGAAGGCTTGGCTTATCCTATCAACCAACTCGAAATCTTCGACAAATGGGGTTCGCGTGTATTCCACGCCGACAATATCTCGAAAGAAGAAGATTTCTGGGATCCCGCCCGCAATAATATTCCTGCCGGCACCTACTTCTACAAGTTCTCCGGCAAGGGTTATCAAGGCAACATTGAACACAATGGCGTTATCGAAGTTGTTAAATAACATAGACAATCTGCCTATATCAGCTAAGGGTGTCCTGCAGGACACCCTTTTGCTGATATTTTTCGTTTTGGCCATTCCGCATTGCCAGGCTCGACATCGCGATACCCTGGGAGTTGGTTCCTCAGCCTTCTTTGTGCAAAACCTTGGTCAGTGGAAAGGTCCAATTCTTTACAAATCTAATCTTCGCAATGCCATCCTCTATGCCGAAACCAATCGGTTCACTTTCATTCTCCATGCCTCTGACCCCGATAAAGAGGAACACACAACCCATCCCCATCTCCCAACCAAAAGCCACATATATCGTGTAGCTTTTGTGGATGCCAATGCCGATGTGGATATTCAACATCAGGACATCGATCCCAATACCGGCTACGACAACTACTACTACGGCAAAGATCCTTCGCGTTGGGTCACGCATCTGCCCCATTACACCACACTCCTCTACCGTAATCTTTATCCGGGCATCGATATGGATGTCCACACCGCCACCTCGGCACTGAAAACCAACTTTTACATTTCACCTGGAGCCCATCCCTCCACCATCGTGATGAACTACGACGGCGTTGAAAAGCTATACCTCAGCGGCACCAATCTCATTGTTCGCACGTCCGTAGGCGAAGTGGTAGAAATGAGTCCATACGCCTATCAAGAAACCGACACCGGACGCACCGAAGTCGCTGCCCGTTATCAAATACGTGGCACCGAAGTGCGTTTTGTAATACCCAACTACGATACCACACTCCCCCTTACCATCGACCCCATACTCCATTTCTCCACATACACCGGCTCCACTGCCGACAACTGGGGCACAACAGCAACTTACGACTCTCACAAAAACACCTATACCGCCGGCCTTGTATGGAACAATCCCGGCACCTACCCCATATCCACTGGGGCATACGACAATACCTATAACGGCAATGCCGACATTGGAATCTTCAAGATTGACACCTCTGGCACCCAAAGAATATTTGCCACCTATTTAGGCGGAAGTCTTGCCGACATGCCCCACAGTATGTACGTGAACACTTTCGACGAACTGGTGATATTCGGCACCACCGGATCGGACGACTTTCCTGTCACGCCCAATGCCTACGACACCTCTTTCAACGGAGGAAGAACATTATATTACGAAGGCTCCGACCTCATTAGTTTCGAGAATGGTTCCGACATCTTTGTTTCCCGCCTTTCGGCCGACGGAACCCAGCTGCAGGCGTCCACCTATATTGGTGGTTCCGACAACGACGGATTGAACTACCGCAACAGCTTCACCTACCGCGAAATCATGTGTGGCAACGATTCGCTGCACTACAACTACGGAGACGGAGCCAGGGGTGAACTCATTACCGATGATATGAACAATGTGTATATCGGCTCCACCACCTTTTCCGAGAACTTCCCCACCACCTCAGGCAGCATACAACCCATGCCCATGATGAAACAAAACGGGGTGGTTTTCAAGCTCGACTACCGATTCCAAAACCTGATATGGTCCACTTATTTGGGTGGTAGTGACAACGATGCCGTTTACTCCATTGATGTAGATAGCAACTACAATGTCATCGCCTGCGGAGGCACCAGCTCATGGAATTTTCCCGTCACCCCCAATGCCTATCAGCACACCTTTGGCGGCGGCACTGCCGATGGCTTTATCACAAAAATTTCCTACAACGGAGACCAATTGCTAGCCAGCACCTTCTTTGGATCGAGCGAATACGACCAAGTGTATTTTGTCCGCACTTCAAAAAACAACTCTGTTTACATCTATGGACAAACCAAGGCCCCCGGTTCTACCATGGTGCACAATGCCAACTATAATGTGCCTGGCGCCGGCATGCTGCTAGCCCACCTCAGCCCCAATCTAAACTCACTCCATTGGTCCACAGTATTCGGCACCCCACTTGGCCACCCCAACCTCTCCCCTACCGCCTTTGCCTGCGATGTTTGCAACCGCATATACGCTGCCGGATGGGGACGCGACTGGGTGCATAACTGTGTGCAGGATTGGAACATGGGTGGGTCCACCGGAATGGAAGTCAGCTCCGACGCCGTGCAGTCCACCACCGACGGCGAAGACTTCTACATCATTTCCCTTGACCAAGATGCCGACCATATTGAGTTTGCCACTTTCTTTGGCGAGTTGCACGACCCCGACATCAGCAACTACCATGGCCGAGACCATGTGGATGGAGGAACCTCACGTTTCGACAAATTTTCCACCCTCTACCAGAGTGTTTGCGCCAGCTGTGGCGGTAGCAATAATTTCCCCACAACCACCAATGCATGGTCGAATACCAACCTTAGTTCCAACTGCAACAATGCGGTATTCCGCCTGAATGTCCACAACGACTTCCCCGTAGCCGAATGCCTCCAACCCCAAGTGGGCTGTTATCCTCCCTATACCATTCAATTCACCAACACCGGACGAGGCACCTCCTTCCATTGGGATTTTGGCGACGGATCCACCTCCACCGACACCCATCCCCAGCATACCTATACCGAAAGCGGAATTTTCCGGGTGAGACTCATTGCTTTTCGCACCAATGGCTGCCAAACTTCCGACACCCACTACCTCAACGTGCAGATACTCTCGCCTGAAGGGCATACACTTTCATCCCAAGTGTCCTGCACCCACGAGCCTATTACTGTCGGCACCCATCCTCTGCCAGGCTGTACCTACCAATGGACCACACCGGGGGTTTCCGACCCCAACATTGCCAACCCCTATGTCACCCAAAGCGGCACATACATCCTCGTAACCTCCACCCCCGAAGGGTGCACAGAGACCGACACCTTCAAGATACAATACTACGACATCATCGACACACTCATCCTCCATTCGCCCACATGCCCTGGAGGTGACAACGGCTATGCCGAGCTGACGCTACTACCCGATGCCGCTGATAGCACTATTATCTATTGGGATGGTATTGCGGGTGGCACAACCTCGCCCAATTTTGCAGCCAGCAGCAACACGCATACCCTCTATATCGAGAGCAAGGGATGCACCTATTCCACCACATTCCGCATCACCGACCCGCCTTCGCTCCAATACAACGTCAAATCTGCCACAGCTGTTTGCAATGATGAGTGCGACGGCTGGATCAAAGTAACCTATGGCTATCCCGGACAATCCACCCGCGACACCCTTGTGGAAGGCCTCTGCGATGGCGAGCACACCATTTATTTCACCGACACAGCCGGATGCCCCTATTCCGCTTCGGCCACCATCATTCGCGACACCGCGCTCAGGAACCTCAAAATTTGGGCCGACGACTCCTCCTTCTTCTTATCCGAAAGCGTGCGGCTCCACGTCACCCCCGTCGAAGGTGCCACCTACTCATGGCACGACCCCTCCACCATCGACAACCCCAACAGCCACAGTCCCCTCGTCACCCCTGTCGATACCATCACCGTATATGACTGCCAAGTGACCGACGAATATGGTTGCAGCTGGTTTGGCAGCATAATGCTGCATTGCACCGAAGTCAATTGCGGACGTCCAAACATATTTATCCCCAACGCATTCTCACCCAACGGCGACGGGCAGAACGACCGGCTCTGCTTTAGTGGCGACTTTGTGCTCGATTTCTACCTGGCCATTTATTCTCGTTGGGGCGAAAAGGTGTTTGAGACCAACGATATTCACGACTGCTGGGATGGCCGCTACAACGACAACTGGTGCTTGCCTGGCGTTTACACATACTACTGCCGAGTAAAATGCGAAGCAGGTTTCCAAAACCTCCTCAAAGGCGATATCACACTTATACGATGAAAGACCAATTTGTAATAGCCTACCTTGCCGACCTCACCATGAACGAAACCGTGGTGAGCCATGCCGCCGCCTTGGCTCGAATGCTCAACAAAGGGCTTATTCTCCTATATGTGGAAGACCCTGCATACAAAAACACGCCATTCACACAAATTGGCCAAACGCTCAAAAGCATAGAAGAGCAGTATGCCGATGTGCACCCGTCACATATAGCCCTGCGTGGCAACACCAAAGATGTCATCAGCATCCTCCCCACCAAATTCAATGGCGTGGTGGCTGTGGCCGGTGTCAATGCCAAAGCCCATCGTGGCAGCCTCACCCACTACCGACAAGTGCTGCGAATTTTTGCCCAATGCCAGATAGCCTACCTTACCGTACAAAGCCCCTGCACCTCGGCACCAAGCTACCGCCAAGTGGCCTACAGCGTTGACTTTCGAAAAGAGAGCAAAGAAAAACTCATCTGGGCATCCTACTTTGCCCGCTTCAACGACAGCCAGCTCAATGTGATGCACTTCGACTATTCCGACGAAGGGCTTCGTAAAAAATGGAAAAACAACATTCTGTTCATGCAGAAATTTTTCAAAGGGCTGGGTGTGCAATACCAAAGCCATGTGGTAACAGGACGAACCCTATTTCCCGAAACCCTCGTGTGCCAAACCGCAGCACAAAAAGGCATGGACCTGCTCATCTCAACCACCACCGACACCCGCGATCTCGACATCATTGAGTGGTTTGCCGGCGTTTCCGAACATCGCACCATCCGCAATTCACACCAGATACCTGTGCTCTTTATCAATCCGCGCAACGATATCTATGTGCTTTGCGACTAACCATCGATTACACACTAATACAAAAAATAACATGAAACACAGAAGCCTCATTCTTTCATTGCTTACCGTCCTTGTCTTTGTTGGCTGCCACACCAAAAGCACCACCCAGCAGACTGCCGACCCCAAATCCATGGCCGACTCTGTGGCCACCGTATATTTCACAAGCGAAATCTCGCCCGAATCGTTGGTTAGAGTTTTCGAGCAACTGGGCGTCAACCCCGAAGGTCCCGTATGCGTAAAAATATCCACTGGCGAGAGCAACAAAACCAACTACCTCCGTCCCACCTTTATCCGCAACCTGGTGGAGCGTGTTGATGGTACCATTGTGGAATGCTGCACCGCTTACGGTGGCAACCGCCAAGACCCCCAAAAACATTGGCAAACCATACATGAACACGGCTTCGACTCCATTTTCCGTTGCGACATCATGGATGAATTTGGCGAAATGCGCATCCCCGTAACCGACACCACACACATCAAATACGATATCGTGGGCGACCACCTCAAAAACTACCATTACATGATCAACCTGGCCCATTTCAAAGGCCATACCATGGGTGGTTATGGCGGAGTGCTCAAAAACGCTTCTATTGGTGTAGCTTCCACCTCTGGCAAAGCCTATATCCATTCTGCCGGCCGTTCGGAACATCCCGTCAAAGCATGGATGCCCGGCAACTTGGCCACCGGCCCTGGACAGGATCTCTTTATTGAATCAATGGCGGCAGCTGCCCAAGCCGTACACAACTACATGGAAGGTCGCGTAGTGTATATCAACGTGATGAACAACCTCTCTGTAGATTGCGACTGCATGCCCAAACCAGCCAAGCCCAGACTGAAAGATATCGGCATTGCCGCTTCGCTCGACCCCGTAGCTGTTGACCAAGCATGTCTCGACATGGTTTTTGCCATCGAACCTACCGAGGATAACAACAATGCCCCCCTCATGCGCCGCATCAATAGCCGCCACGGCACCTATCTGCCCGTTTATGCCGAAAAAATCGGCCTTGGCACACGCCGTTACCAACTTATAGAAATTCAATAAATTACACTTATCACATACAAAAACACTCCACATCGTTTGGATGTGGAGTGTTTTTGTTATATGCAATTTATATGAGTAGCTTGGCCTAGTCAGTCGAATCCTTATGCGGCTTAGCCTTAGCCCCAGTGTAGCATCGCATCAAACCCACTCCATTTTGTTAGGAAACCTTCTACTCTTAGTACTAGTAATACGATTAGAAAAGGGAACATATGGGATGGATATGGGATTTGATGTGATACTACTGTGATGCCACCAATGGAGACGAATGCCGTTTTTGAAGGAACTATTGAATCACCAAATGAGCGTGATGTGATGTGGTGACGAGGGCTGCGATGTTTGACCGCGAAAGTACGAATTGGGTGCGCGGTGCGCGGATATTGATGGCAAGAAGATTTTGTTTCAAAAAAGAAAAAACAAAAGCATCTGCCATTATGTCCGATTTTTTTCATATCTTTGCAATATCAAAAAAAAGTGAGTTATCAAATAATACATTATTTTAGAACGCATTAGAATATAAGCCAACCATTCATGGCATAAGATTTGACGTAAAAAGCACGAATGATAAACAAAGAGACCATACAACGCATAATGGACACGGCCCGCATAGAAGAGGTGGTGGGCGAATTTGTATCGTTGAAGAAACGCGGTGCCAACTATATTGGCTGCTGTCCTTTCCACAACGAGAAAACCCCCTCGTTCTATGTGTCGCCAAGCAAGGGCATTTTTAAATGTTTCGGCTGTGGCAAATCGGGCAATGTTGTAGGCTTTTTGATGGAACATGAACATTACAGCTATCCCGAAGCCCTACGCTATCTGGCTCAGAAATACAATATTGAAATTGAGGAAGAGCAGATGACCGAGGAGCAGAAGGAACGTCAAACCGAACGCGACGGACTGTTTCATGTGAGCGAATTTGCGCAGAAATACTTTGCCGACCTGCTGTATAACGACGAGATGGGCAAAGCCATTGGGTTGAGTTACTTTCACCAGCGTGGACTAAGCGACGAGATTATCAAAACCTTTGGCCTGGGCTACTGCCTTGACGAATGGAGCAATTTCACCAACCACGCCCGCAAAAACGGATATTCCGACCAAGCCCTCGAGAAAACCGGACTAACCATATTTAAAGAAGGGGGCAAATGTTTTGACCGATTCCGCGGACGTGTGATGTTTCCTATCTACAGCATCTCAGGTCGTGTGCTGGGTTTTTCGGGCCGCATTCTTTCCAAAGATAAAAGCTCAGCCAAATATGTAAATTCGCCCGATTCGGATATTTACAACAAGAGCAACATCCTTTACGGAATATACCAGGCACGCAATGCCATTACGCGAGAAAACAAATGCTATCTGGTGGAAGGCAACATCGACGTGATTTCGATGCACCAAAGCGGTGTTTGCAACACGGTGGCCTCGTGCGGCACATCGCTCACCATAGAGCAGATACGCATTATCAAGCGCTACACACCCAACGTGACCGTGCTCTATGACGGCGATGCGGCAGGTATCAAAGCCGCCATTCGCGCTTTCGACCTGTTGTTTAAAGAAGGCATGCACGTGCGTGTGGTGCTTTTCCCCGATGGTGACGACCCCGACAGCTACGCCCAGAAATATGGCTCCACCCAATTGCAGGAGTATTTGCGCAACAACGAGGAGAACTTTGTGAAGTTCAAGACCCAGGTGCTGCTTGACAGTGTGCAAAACGACCCCATTCGCAAGACGGAGGTACTGAAAGAGATTACAAATACCATAGCCCTGGTGCCCGACGTATTAGAGCGACAAGAATATATTGCCCAAACGGCTTTTAAGCTGCGCATGTCGGAGCAAGTGCTGGCCATGGAGGTAACCAAGAGCATGGCAGCCAACGCGCAGGCCGAGTTTAAAGCCGAAGCTCGCAGAGAGCAACAAAACTCCAGCACCCCCACGGGTACTGCCCCTGTGCCCCCGCCCTTAGAACCCGGGCCCGAGGACTACGAGAATCAGCCAATAACGCCCCCAATAGTAGCCCCACGGCAAGTATTAGCCAATGAAAACACGGCAGAATATCAGGAACGACAAATAGTAAAACTATTGTTGACCTACGGGGCCAAAAGACTGATGACCAAATACATCAACGAAGACAACGAAGAGGTGGAAATGATGATTCCGCTGGCCAACATTGTGGTGGAAGATATCATGGCCGACGACCTGAAATTCGACAACCCCACATACCAACAAATCTTTGACGATTTTAGCAATGCCGTGGCCAACGAAGACCCGCTGCCCGACGCCAACCATTTTGCCACACACAGCGACAATATGGTGCGCAACACTGCACTGTCGCTAATGATAGAGCCCTACACTATCAGCAAGCATTGGTTGGAGAAGAAGAATATTGCGGTGCCTACCATCGAGACCCACCTGTATGCCGACATGGACGAGTCGATACTCTCGTTCAAACTGAAGAAAGTGGAACAACGATTGGAAGAGAACGCTTATAATATGAGAGAAACCAAGAATGAAGACGACATGATTATCCTTATAAGCGAGCGTTCTCAGCTGCTGGAAATGCGGCAAGCCATTGGTATAAAGTTAAGAAGAGTAGAATCTTGTAAATCAAAATCATAATAAAGTAATGGACATTCAACAAATTAAACATAAATACGGAATTGTTGGCAATGACCCCAAATACTTAGAAGCCTTAAACAAGGCCGTGCAGGTGGCTCCTACCGACCTCAACATACTCATTTATGGAGAAAGCGGCGTAGGTAAGGATATATTTTCTAGAATAGTGCACGAACACAGCAATCGCAAACACGCCAAAAACGGCAGCGGACTGGTGTGTGTGAACTGCGGAGCTATACCTAAGGGAACAATTGAGAGTGAGTTGTTTGGCCATGTAAAAGGCGCATTTACCGGTGCCGACAAAAATCGTAAGGGCTATTTTGAAGAGGCTGATGGCGGCACAATATTCCTGGACGAAGTGGGTGAGCTGCCCCTGGACATGCAGGTGCTGCTGCTTCGCGTAATTGAGAACGGCGAATTGATTCCGGTAGGCGGATCCACACCTATCAAAGTAGATGTGCGCATTGTGGCGGCCACCAATGTGGATTTGGAAGAAGCCAAGAAAAAAGGCAGATTCCGCGAAGACCTTTACTACCGACTGAAACAAATACCCATCTATATACCCCCACTGCGTGAACGCAAGGACGATATACCGCTGCTATTCAGAAAATTCTCCAACGACCACGCCGAGAAATACAACATGCCCCCCATCACACTCAACGACGATGCGAGAAGCTACCTGATTGGGTATCATTGGGGAGGCAACATCAGAGAGTTGAAGAGCCTGGTGGAAGAAATTTCGTCGTTGGAAACCACCCGCGACATAGACCTGAACATCTTGAAGCGATACATCCAATATGTGCCCGAAGAGAAGATGCCGGTGCTGGTGAGCAATACTGATGAGAAACTGTCGTTCTCGGAACGCGACATCCTTTACAAAGCCTTGGATATGAGCAAGCAGATTAACGACCTGCGTAAGGAAATTAACGATTTGAAGATGTATATCGGCCAGTTGGCCGACGGCAGAGGGTTCAGCCCCATTGCCGCCCCCATCGCTCACCCCCAATTCCCTATGATTGAGGAGAACAACTATCCAACCGACGGCACCCTGCATGTGCTTGCTCCAAACAAAGATATGGTGCAGCCGGAAGACGATTTTTTAGAATCTTTTGAAGTGGAAGAAAAAAACGAGGATAAGGAGTCGTCGCCTATATCGATAGAAGAGATGGAAAAGATGATGATCATCCAATCGCTGCAACGCCACAACAATCGTAGGGCTTCGGTAGCCAAAGAGCTGAAGATATCGGAAAGAACCCTTTACCGAAAGATAAAAGACTACGGCATAGAATCCAAACGGAAAAAGAGATAAACCCTTTCATTCAATGAAGACCAACGACGTGCATGTAGAGTTGCCCACCTCAAAGAGCATGAGCAACCGCTGGCTGATAGTGAACCACATTATCGACCAGGCCTATATGCTGCGCAACCTTTCCACCTCCGACGATACCCAGTTGCTGTCGGTGCTGCTCACCCAACTCAGGCATGGCACAAGCAAAACGTTTTATTGCCGCAATGCCGGCACCGCAGCACGCTTCATGATGGCGCTGCTGGCTTTCACCCCCGGCAAATGGATGCTGACAGGCGACGATAGATTAAAGCAACGCCCTATGGCACCTCTGATTGATTGCGCCAGGGGTTTGGGAGCCGAGATACGATGCCTAGAGGAAGAAGGCTTTTTGCCCGTTGAAATCACCGGAGTGATACCTGACCACAAAATGGCCAACATCGACCCCGTGATGAGCAGTCAGTTTGTGAGTGCCATGCTAATGGCCGGATGCCTACTGCCCGACGGTTTGCGACTCACGCTCACAGGCCGCGCCAGCTCGCGCCCCTATATTCAAATGACGCAGGCTGTGCTCAAACAAGCCGATATAGCCAACAGCGTGAGCGCCAACAACCGAGTGTATAAGGTTGCCCCCGTGACGCCTATACACAGTATGAAACACAAAGTGATAGACATTGAGCGCGATTGGTCGTCGGCAGCCTACGTTTATGGGGCAGCGGCGCTGATGCCGCATGTGAGACTTCGTATGCAGGGGCTTTCGCTGTCCAACTCATTTCAGGGCGACAAAGTGGTGGCCGACATATTTTCTCACCTGGGTGTGGTGACCCGCGAGATGAAATCGCCCTACAAAGCCAGCGTTCGTTCCGTGACGGTGGAAGGCAACGGGATGGCCGACAGCTCATTGGAATACAATTTTATAGATTGTCCCGACCTACTACCCGTGGTGATAACCGTTTGTGCTGCATTGGGGGTAAATGCGAAGCTCAAAGGTGTGAAGAACTTGCGACTGAAAGAGTCGGACCGGCTGGCTGTGTTACAAAAAGAATTGCACAAGATGGGAGGTGTGATGGATGTGACCGAAAACGAAGTGACGATACACCCATGCGAACTCAACCCCACAGAACCGGTGTGCGCACACGACGACCATAGAATAGCCATGGCATTCGGCATCCTCAGCATAAAATACCCGCAACTAGTTGTGGATAAGCCACAAACAGTGAGCAAATCGTGGCCCGACTTTTGGAATCAGTTGGTAGCTATCAAAGAAAAAAGGAAATAGCCTGCCGTGTGCATTGAGCAGACGTTTAGGTACAAAATGTGCCTAGAAAAAGAGCCCATTTATTGGAATTGAGAAAAAAGAAAAACGTTTTTTTTCTTGGATATTCGGAAAAGTTTGTATATTTGCAAAATATTTCGTGCGTACAATATATTATTTATATTAAGCACAAACAATTGATACTAACATAAGATACAACAGAAAAACAACAACGACAATAAATAATATAATATATGAAGAATCTTGTAATTGTTGAGTCTCCTACCAAAGTGGGCACCATCGAGAAATTCCTCGGCAAGGACTATGTGGTGAAGTCGAGCAACGGCCATATCCGCGACCTGGCAAAAAAGGAAATGAGCATCGATATTGAGAACCAATACGAGCCGGAATACCAGATTACTGAAGAGAAACACAAGCTGGTGGCCGAACTGAAAAAGGCTGTGAAGGAGGCCGACATGGTTTGGTTGGCATCCGATGAAGACCGCGAGGGAGAGGCTATTGCCTGGCATTTACAGGAAACGCTGAAACTCAATGCGGCAAACACCAAACGAATTGTATTCAACGAAATCACCAAGAACGCCATTCTCCATGCTATTGAGAATCCCCGTGATATTGACATTAATCTAGTTGACGCCCAGCAAGCCCGCCGCGTGCTCGACCGCCTGGTAGGCTATGAAATCAGCCCCATTCTTTGGGCCAAAATCAAGCCCGCACTGAGTGCCGGCCGTGTGCAGAGCGTTGCCGTGCGACTGATTGTGGAGCGCGAAGAGGAAATCAGAAACTTTGAGAGTCAGAGCTATTTCCGTGTAACCGCACAATTCCACCCCACAAGTGGTCGTATGCAGGTGGTGGCAGAACTGAGCCGCCGTTACGACAACGAAGATGAAGCATTGGCATTCATGCAAAGCCTGATTGGGTGTTCTTATAAGGTGCAGACTATCGACACAAAGCCTGCAAAACGCACTCCCGCACCTCCTTTTACCACCTCTACCCTCCAGCAGGAAGCCAGCCGCAAGCTGGGCTACAGCGTAGCACGCACCATGCAGATTGCCCAGCAGCTGTATGAAAGCGGTTATATCACCTACATGCGTACCGACAGCGTGAACTTGAGCGATCTGGCACTGGAAATGGCAAAGGACAAGATTACCAACCTTTATGGTGAGAACTATGTAAAGACCCGTCGCTACCAGACTAAAACCAAGGGTGCACAAGAAGCGCACGAAGCTATCCGCCCCACCTACATGGAGAACACTACGGTGAACGCCGATGCGGCTCAGCGTCGTTTGTACGAACTGATTTGGAAGCGCACCATTGCATCGCAGATGTCGGACGCCGAAATTGAAAAGACAATTGTTGAGATCAACATCAGCGGCCACGAAGAGAAATTTGTATGCCAGGGCGAGCAGGTTCGTTTTGACGGTTTCTTGAAAGTGTATATGGAGAGTACCGATGATGAGCCCGAAGATAGCCTTGACAGCAGCCGTTCGCTCCCCAAACTTATCGAGGGCATGCAGCTGAACCTTGATATTGCCGAAGCACTGGAGCACCACACCCAGCACGCTCCGCGTTACACTGAGGCAAGCTTGGTCAAGAAACTTGAAGACCTTGGTATTGGCCGTCCTTCGACCTTTGCCCCCACCATCAGCACTATCCTCAAGCGTGAATATGTAATTAAGGAAGACCGCGATCCCCATACCGTTGAATGCAAGGCCATGATATTAAAAGACGGCTCTGTATCCACCGAAAACCGCACTGAGAAAACCGGCGCCGAAAAGGGAAAACTATTCCCCACCGATATCGGAAGCGTGGTGAACGCATTCCTGATGGAACATTTTACCGACATCATCGATTACAATTTCACCGCTACTGTGGAGAAAGACTTTGATGATATTGCCGCCGGTAAAAAAGAGTGGCGCAAGGTTATCGACAAATTCTATGTGCCTTTCCACAAGAATATCCGTCAAACCCAACAAACCAGCCACCGCAACACTGGTAGCCGCCTGATTGGCGTTGACCCGAAGAGTGGCAAAAACTTGTATGCCAAGATTGGCCGCTACGGCACTTTGGTACAGTTGGGCGACACTTCCAACGAGGAGAAGCCCAAGTTTGCAAGCATGAAGAAGGGTCAAAGCATCGAAAACATCACCTTGGAAGATGCATTGGCACTCTTTGAACTGCCCCGTACCGTTGGCCAGTTTGAGGATCAGGATGTGATTGTCAGCATTGGTAAATTTGGTCCTTATGTTCGTTTGGACAAGAAGTTTTACTCGCTCTCTAAAAACGATGACCCATACGAGGTTTCGCTGGAACGCTGCATTGAAATCATCAAGGTGAAACGTGTGGCCGAAGAAGAAAAAGAGCGTCTGCGTGCCCTTTATCCGCATGAAATTGGTGTGCACGAGGGCGAGGTGGTTAGCAGCAACATTGGCCGCTATGGCCCCTACCTCACCTACAAAAACGAGAACTTCCGCCTTCCCAAGGCAGCAAATCCCTTGGAGATGAGCATTGAAGAGGCTGTTGAAATCATCACCAACGCTGGAGTGAAAAAACCTCGTGGCCGCAAAAAAAAGACTGAATAATTTATATTATCGAATAACGGATTATGAATTATGAGTGAGCTGAGGCATTATTTGCAATAGGCCCACTCGTAATTCGTAATTTATGGTAACTTTGGAATATTTGCAATTTATAATAATATTTGAAGTAGCCTTATAATTTGAGTACATTTGATGGTTTTAAGTGTCGTCATAGTCAACTACAATGTCAAGTACTTCCTTGAGCAATGTTTGGAATCTGTGTATAACAGTAACCTCAACTTACAGGAAGGCACCGACAAAACACTGGAGTTGGAGGTTTTTGTTGTTGATAATGCCTCGGTGGATGGTTCGGTAGAGATGGTAAAAGAGAAATACCCACAAGTACGCTTGATTGCCAACACCGACAATGTGGGTTTTGCAAAAGCCAACAACCAAGCTTTGCGTATTGCAACGGGCGACTACATGCTGCTGCTGAATCCCGACACCGTGGTAGAGCGCGATACTTTTTGCAAATGCATCGATTTTTACACCACCCACCCCGACTGCGGCGGCTTAGCCGTGAAAATGATTAACGGAGAGGGCACCTACCTCAAAGAGAGCAAACGTGGCTTTCCCACCCCTGCTACCTCGTTCTACAAGATTAGCGGACTCATACGCATATTTCCCCACTCACGACGATTTGCAGCTTATTACATGGGGCACTTGAGCGACAATGAGACCAACCAGGTGGATATTCTCCCTGGAGCATATTTGATGATAAGTCGGCAAGCCCTGGAAAAAGTAGGACTCCTTGACGAGAGCTATTTCATGTACGGTGAGGATATTGATTTCTCTTGGCGAATCAAATTGGCTGGCTATCAGAATTATTACTTTCCCGAAACGCGCATCATCCACTACAAAGGCGAATGCACCAAACATGGCAGCATGAACTATGTTTATACGTTCTATAATGCTATGTCTATTTTTGTAGAACGTTATTTTTCGGGTAGTAATGCGCGCATCTTCAACATGATGCTGCACCTTGCCATTTGGGGAAGAGCCTCGCTTTCGTGGATAAAGCGTTTGGTGCAGAACATTGCACTGCCTTTGACAGATTTTATGATTGCCTTCGCAGGCTTTTTGGCCATCAAGCATGTATGGGCTGCCGAATGGGCTGCGAATGTGAACTACTATCCCCCGGAATATACCTGGGTGGTGATACCCATATATATATTGCTGCTTATGTTGGGCAGTTGGATGTACGGAGGCTATGAACGCCCTGTGCGACTGATGCGCATAGTGAAAGGTATGGCCGTGGGCAGCACATTGTTGCTGGTGTTTTACTCCTTGCTTAACGAGACTCAGCGCTATTCAAGAGCCTTACTGCTATTGGGTTGCGCATGGACTATAGTATCTTCATTGGGTATTCGAGGCATCATGAGTCTGCTACATATCAAGGGTTATGAATTGAAGACAAAAGCCTCCCGCACTTGTATTATAGTTGGCAGCAAACAGGAGTCGGAACGCGTTCGTCAACTATACGAGATGCTTGGCTGCGCTAAGATAGCCACTGTGATGGACGAGAATACCGACTGCAACAAACTGAATGACACAATAATATGTTATAAAGCCGATGAGGTGATTTTTTGCAGTAAAGACCTCAGTATTAAACATATTATCGACCTTATGACTCAATTGGGTCAATTGTCCGGCCGACGCCAGCAGACTGAATTCAAAATTGTGCCCAGTGAGAGTGACTTCATCATCGGCAGTAACAGTATCAACAGTTCAGAAGACTTATATACCGAAGAATTGCACACTATTGTTTCTTCGCTCAACAGGCGCAACAAACGGCTGCTGGACATCTGTTTGGCTGTTTTTTCCCTCATATTTTCGCCCGTCCTTTTTTTGATACAACACCAAAAAGACCATTTCTTTGCCCATTGCTGGCAAGTGCTTTGCGGTAAAAAAACTTGGGTAGGAACCGAAGGAAACGAGACCCGACCTGGGATTTTTGCTCCCCAAAACGCACTTCCTGGCAAAGTGGACAATCTGAACGACGACTTACGCCAACGCCTCGAACTGAGGTATCTGCGCAACTACAAACTATCTACCGACCTTCAAATCTTCTTCAAAAACATCCGTAACATTTAATATCATGAAAAAGTTAGCACATATTTTACTCCTTGCCCTGGCAATGATATGCGCATCCAATGCCACTGCCCAACGCATACACGGTTATGTTAACGCTGGTATGGCAGGTGCAGAAATCGAGGGCGACGAGTTAAAAGGAATGAAACATTGGGGTTTTACCGGAGGTGTGGGTGCTATTGCCCAAATCACCGACAATGGAATGTTCAGCCTTGCAATAGAAGCTGATTACAGCTGCCGTGGCGTAACTAACCGCCAGACGGTAAAAGAAAATTACTATAATATTCTGATGGACCTTCATTATGTTGACATTCCGCTTACGTTTTTTTATCACGATCCATACGGCGGACTCAACATTGGATTGGGTTTTGTTTACGGCCGATTGGTATCGCAGCCCAGTGGCCAAATACGATACAATCCCAATTTTTTTGTGCCCGACACGACCAACATGATGTTTCTCAAAAATGATTTTTCACCTGCTATTGAGATTCGATTCGATGTTTGGCGCGGTTTGCAATTCAGCGCTCGATACCAGTATTCTCTGCTAAAAGTGAAAGAAAATTGGATGTTTCATGATGTTGCAAACAACAAGACTTGGTATAACGACTGCTACAACTCTTCGCTCCTGCTGCGCCTAATCTGGCAGTTTGGCGATGACGACACCTATACCGGACACAAGAAAGGCAAAAAAAGCAAACGTCGCTATTAATTTTGGATCCATGAAGATAGCATTATTCCCAGGCTCTTTCGATCCCATTACATTGGGCCACAAAGCCATTGTTGAA
The DNA here is from genome assembly GCA_024400545.1 of Bacteroidales bacterium. Taxonomy (GTDB): domain Bacteria; phylum Bacteroidota; class Bacteroidia; order Bacteroidales; family P3; genus Colimorpha. Next base: position 47,973 of record JAKSMO010000009.1, read on the forward strand.
CGTGCGCTGGCATTATTCGACAAAGTGATTGTTGCGGTAGGTGTCAATAGTGAAAAAAAATACATGTTTTCCACCGAGCAACGTGTAGCGAGGATTAACGAAATGTTTGCCAACGAGTCACGAGTGGAGGCCAAAGAATACTACGGAATGACTATCGATTTCTGTCACGAAGTAGGTGCCCAGTTTATCGTGCGGGGTATCCGCAATGCCCAAGATCTCGAATATGAGCAAACCATTGCTGCCGTCAATCAAAAGCTAGACCCTTCGATTGATACTGTTATTCTGCTTGCCGACTTGCAACACCGAGATATCAGCAGCACCCTTGAGCGAGAAAAACTAACACACTGTCATCAATAAAAATCATATCACACCATCAACAGAGAAATAATATATCTGAAAGGAGTTGGCCCACAGAAAGCCGACATTCTCGCCAAAGAACTTGCCATACATACCTTTGACGACCTTCTGCATTATTTCCCGTTCAGAATGGTCGATCGGTCGAAAGTAAGCCACCTCAACAATTTCGACCCCAACGAACCATATCTTGTTTTTCGTGGACGGATTACCGAGATGCACTCCATCACTACCGGACGCTCGGTACGATTGGAAGCCACCTTCTGCGATGGCACAGGATCTATGACACTCGTTTGGTTTCAAGGCATTAACTGGATAAAAGATTATATAAAACCCAACATTATCTATAATGTTATGGGCAAGCCAACCATGTTTGGCTCCACACTCCAAATAGCCCACCCTGATATTGAAGCCGCTCCTGCAAGCGACCAAGCTCTCCCACATGCCTTTCTGCCAGTTTACCATTCTACCGAAAAAGCTAAAGCAAAAGGTATCACCACCAAAGCAATAGCTAGAATGACTGAGAACCTACTTGCTGTCATGCCTCCATACCTTCCCGAAACTCTGCCGCAAAACATTATTGCCAAATATCATTTGATGGGACGCACACAGGCTTTGCGGAATATGCACTACCCCGAGACCATTGAACTTTGGCAACAAGCGGTATATCGTGAGAAGTTCGAGGAGCTTTTTTATCATCAACTGGACTTTCAATATTCAAGAACTTCACGATTAAGAAGCTCCATTGGTCGAATTTTTGGCGTTGTGGGAGAAAAATTCAATCAATTCTACAACACAAAACTTCCTTTTCCGCTCACAGGAGCACAAAAAAGAGTTATCAAGGAGATTCGCGCCGATATGCGTAGTGGCCGACAAATGAATCGGTTGCTGCAAGGCGACGTGGGCAGCGGCAAGACGCTGGTGGCATTAATGACTATTCTCATTGCCCTCGACAACAATTGCCAGGCTTGCTTAATGGCACCTACAGAGATTCTTGCCACCCAACATTTTCTCAATTTTCAGAAAATGCTCGACGGACTTGACATCCGTGTGGAGCTACTTGTAGGATCAATCAAGGCAAGTCAAAAAAGGAAAATAAAGCAGCAGTTGGCCGAAGGTCAGATAGATATTCTTATCGGTACTCACGCACTTATCGAAAAGGATGTAATATTCAAACAATTGGGATATGTTGTCATTGACGAACAACATCGATTTGGCGTTGAGCAACGCGCTAAATTGTGGGCTAAAGCAGTTGTGCCACCCCATATCTTGGTGATGACAGCAACTCCAATACCTCGCACCTTGGCCATGACACTTTACGCCGACCTAGATTGCTCAATAATTGACGAACTGCCACCAGGACGCCAGCCTATACAAACCACGCATGGCACTGATGCCCACAGATTGTTATTATTTAATTTCATGCGCCAACAAATTGAGCTCGGGCGCCAGGTATATGTTGTTTATCCGCTTATCAACGAAAGTGAAAAAAGCGATTTGAAAGACCTAATGGATGGCTATGAAAGTCTTTCACGCAGTTTCCCTATGCCGCAATACCAGCTGAGTATTGTGCATGGTCAGATGCCGGCTGAAGCCAAGGCCTATGAGATGGACCGATTCAAACGAGGCGAAACAAACATAATGGTCTCCACTACAGTAATTGAGGTGGGCGTGGATGTGCCCAACGCCACAGTAATGGTAATCGAAAACGCCGAACGGTTCGGGCTCAGTCAACTACACCAACTCCGCGGACGTGTGGGACGAGGTGGAGGACAGTCATACTGCATCCTGATGACCAAAGACGAACTCAGTCGCACCAGCCAACAACGCATTCAAACCATGTGTGCAACGACTGATGGTTTCGCTATAGCCGAAGCCGACTTAAAACTCCGCGGTCCTGGCGATCTGCAAGGTTTACAACAAAGTGGTATGCTGGAAATGAAGTTGGCCGATTTGGTTGACGACGAACCCCTTGTTTGCGCCACCCGCGATGAAATCCATGCCATACTTGAAATAGACCCAGAGTTGCAACTTCCCGAAAACCAAATGCTACTCCAACATATCTCAATCAACAAACTACTTCCCCATTGGGACAAAATTAGCTAATCTAACAATGACACTCAAAGCAATACAAGGCGATACACTCTCCTCTGGCGAGCTCAAACTTTACGGGTTTAATGAAAACGAACAACCCGTTGGATGCATTGAACTCTACAACTACGACCCCATCAATCGGCGTTCTGCCGTGGGTATTGTGGTAAGCAATGAATTTCGCCACCAAGGATACGGTAAGGCCATGGTAGCAGAACTAACCAACTTCTGCAAGCACAACACGTCACTCCATCAGCTTTATGCTGATATTGCTGCCACCAATGCACCCAGCATCCATATATTTTCCAGTGCAGGCTACCAGCATTGCGCCACACTCAAAGATTGGGTGATGCGGGGCGAGAATTATATCGACACATATCGATTCCAACTTATTCTTAATTAATAATCCTTTATGAAAAAAATCTACAAGATTTTGATTTACGCTGTAGCCGGACTAATGATACTGCTGGTCTCTGGCCTTATCATGCTTCGAAGTCAACATCTTCACATCAGTGAAGACACGCGCATATACATCCCCAATCAAGCATCGTATAATGATTTATTAGACACACTATCCACCCACAACTGCTTACCTAATAAAGCCTTTTTTGGCACTGTGGCTCGAGTACGAGGACTCAACAACCACATTAAGCCTGGCAGCTATGTTCTCCATCCCAAGATGAGTGTAGTCAGTGTTGTCCAAAACCTGTACAATGGCAACCAAACTCCTATTCGACTCACAATACCAAAGAAACGCACACCCGAGCAGCTATGCCAATATTTAGGTCAAAAGCTCGCAATGGATGCGGACTCATTACTTACTTTAATCACTAGCGATAGCATTTGTCAAATTTATAACGAAACTCCAGCCACGATAATCGGCCTTTTCACACAAAACACCTATGAAGTTTATTGGACCATCTCGCCACAAGGACTGTTAGACCGCATGAAACGAGAGAGTGATACCTTTTGGGCATCACGCCAATCGCAACTCCAGGCGCTACAAATGACTCGGCAACAAGTACTCACCATAGCGTCTATTGTTGATGAAGAAACCAATTGTAACGAGGAGAAAGCCGACATAGCATCCGTTTACTTGAATCGTTACCGTATAGGTATGCCCTTACAGGCCGACCCCACAGTAAAATATGCTATCGGAGATTTCAGTATCCGACGTATTATGGGATCTATGCTTAAAATTGATAGTCCTTACAATACTTACCTTTATTCTTCACTACCACCAGGGCCCATCTGTATTCCCGCTGTTTCGTCTATTGATGCAGTGCTCAAAAACAAGAAAACCGACTATTTTTTCTTCTGTGCTAAGGAAGATTTTAGTGGAAGACATAATTTTTCTTCAACAATTTTACAACACCAAATCAATGCTCAAAAATTCCATAAAGCATTGAACGAAAGAAATATAAAGTAATTTGAATTTTTACAATTGTAAACAAAAGAAGAAAAAAATTAAAAAAAAGTTTTGTAATTTAAAAAAAAGTCGTACTTTTGCAATTGGGTAAGTCTTATACGACCAGCTCCCATTGAATCCCCCAGGGTAGGAATACAGCAAGGGTGTTTGGTTGTAGCGGTGCGATATAAATAGCTTACCCTTTTTTTGTGCATATATGTCAACATCGATTATACTAGCTTATTTACTCATCATTGTTGGAGTTATTGTGTGGGTTATTCTAATGCCCCGACACAAACAAATCCCGCAACAGATAATGAACTACATCACCATCTTTGGTGGTGCTTTTCTATTTGCGTCCTGTTTCATTAACCTGGTTCCACACATTTTCATTGGAGAAGATCCCTATCGATTCGTAACCCCTAACCTACATTTTAAGGTTGCAGCAGCAGTCATGCTAGGATTCCTCATCCAGCTTATGCTGGAGCAACTCACCAAAGGAGTCGAGCATGGCCACAACCATTGCCCTTGCTGCGAAGACGAGATCGAGCATCACCATCATCAGCCACATCCGGGCCATTGCCACCATAACAGTCATATACATCCCACGGCAGGCTTGTTGATTGGCCTATCCCTTCACGCATTCTTAGAGGGTATGCCACTAGTTGACCTTGATGGTGATATTCACCAAGGACTACTCTATGGTATAGTCCTCCACAATATACCCATCGCCTTGGTTCTCGTAGGACTCTTTATGAGCAACAAATATTCTCTGTTAAAATCATTTGGTCTGCTCATGATTTTCGCCATTATGACTCCGTTAGGATCCTTATGCAACAACTACCTTCTGCCACAAAACGAAGTGCTACAGAACGTAATTATGGCCGTTGTGGTAGGCATACTGCTGCATGTTTCGGTCAGCATACTTTTCGACCACGACCACAATACATTTTCTTGGACCAAACTTTGCATAATCCTTATAGCATTCATCGCAGCCTACTTCACACCTGGCTGTCCTGAAATATATCCAATTTTCTAATCTCATGACTACGCAAGAAAGCATCAAAGACCTCATAGAACGCAAAGATACTTTGCGAAAATTTTTAAATATTGATACACTGCAAAGCCAAATAGCTGAAGAAGAAAAAAAGACAGAAGACCCTGACTTTTGGAACACTCCCAAAGAAGCACAAAAGATCATGAAAGCAATTCAAGGAAAAAAATCTTGGGTTACAGCTTTCAACGAAGTCAACGGAAGTTGCGATGACTTGCAGGTATTGGCTGAGTTTTTTGAAAGCGGAGATGCAACAGAAGAAGAAGTATTAGAACAGTTAGCTACTACACAGGCATTAGTTGAAGCCCTTGAGTTGAAAAATATGTTGCAGGGGGAAAGCGACCATTTTGCAGCAGTACTCTCCATTAATGCAGGCGCAGGAGGAGTTGAAGCGCAAGACTGGGCAGAAATGCTTATGCGCATGTATATCCGATATGCCGAAACTCACAACTATAAAGTAGCAATTTCAAACAGTCTGGATGGTGAAGGCGCAGGAATCAAGAGCGTGACCATGCAAATAGAAGGTGACTATGCGTTTGGCTATTTAAAAAGCGAAACCGGAGTACACCGCCTAGTTCGCGTAAGTCCTTTTAACGCACAAGGAAAACGCATGACCTCCTTCGCATCAGTAAGCGTAACACCTCTCGTGGATGATACAATTGAGGTAGTCGTTGATATGTCGCGCCTTTCTTGGGATACCTTCCGTAGCGGTGGTGCCGGTGGTCAGAACGTAAATAAAGTAGAGAGTGGAGTAAGACTACGCTACCAATACAAAGACCCTTATACCGGAGAGGAAGAAGAAATACTTATTGAGAACACTGAGACACGCGATCAGCCCAAAAATAAAGAGAATGCGATGCGCCTTTTACGTTCACAACTCTATGAACGTGAGCTACAACACCGCATGGAAGAACAAGCTAAGATTAAAGCCAGCCAAAAGAAGATAGAATGGGGATCACAAATACGTAGCTACGTCATGGATGACCGTCGCGTAAAGGATCATCGAACAAACTATCAAACAGGTGATGTGATGGGCGTTATGGATGGCAAAATAGACAACTTCATCAAAGCATACCTCATGGAGTTTGGCGGAGAATAAGAACAACAATGCCATAGAATAACAGAAAAGAGTCATAAAAATGACTCTTTTTTTTATTATCTATTTAAAGAAATAGAATATATCAAAAAAAAGACAGTAAAATAATAAAGAGCAGTGAACTATAAGAAACCAAATGAAGGAAACCGTCAACCGAGGAGAGGATAATCACTTTATAAATTCAAGTAAACGAAGCAAACGGAATACATTTATAACTAAATACAGAGCATTTCATACAAAGATGACATCTAGCTAATCCCCACAATCAGCCAGAAGCCACCTTCTCGTCAGCATCAGTAGTGAGGAATCGGCAAATTACTTCCGCCTGCAAATATACGAAAAAAACTCAGAAAAACAAAAAAAAGGGGAGTCAAAGATGACTCCCCTT
>JAKSMO010000090.1 GCA_024400545.1 Bacteroidales bacterium
CCTATAGCCTGTGTAAATGCTGGCTCTGGTCTAAGTTTTCGGACAGCCTCCCCCTAATTATTGAAAAACCAGAGACAAAAATAAAAAAATAAATAAAATTCCAAAAAAAGTTCGTATCTTTGCCGAATGATAGTGTGTGCTGTAAGCCCATGCTATTTTACTCCAAATTATTTATTATTAGGAAAATAGATAAAAATTAATATATATAATAAACATGAAAATTTACCAGACTAACGACATTCGCAACATCGCTCTCGTAGGCGGTGCTAAATCGGGTAAGACCACCATGGCCGAGGCTATGGCATTCAATGGCGGCGTTATCAACCGTCGCGGCTCCGTAGAAGACAAGAACACTATCTCCGACTACCGCGACATCGAAATCGATCGCCGCAATTCCGTCAACACTTCCTTGCTCTATTCTGAGTTTGGTGGCAAGAAAATCAATATCCTTGACGTTCCCGGTTTCGCCGATTTCCAGGGCGAGGTAGTGGCTGCTTTCAACGTTGTTGAAGCTGCCGTTGTCGTTGTTAACGCTCAGAGCGGCCTTGAGGTTGGTACCGAGATCGCTTATCGTTACAGCAACAAGGTTAACACTCCCATGATCTTCGTTGTCAACCATCTCGATGCCGAGAAGGCCAACTTCGACGAGAGTGTCAACCAACTCAAAGAATACTTCGGCGCTAAGTGCTCTGTCCTCCAGTTCCCCGTCAACCAGGGTCTTGGTTTCAACCAGGTTGTTGATATCACCCTCAACAAGCTCCTCACCTTCAAAGACGGCAAGGCAGAGATGGCCGACATCCCCGCTGAATTCGCCGACAAGGCTGAAGAGATGCGCATGGCTCTCGTAGAGGAAGTTGCTGCTGCCGACGACGCTCTGATGGAGAAATACTTCGAAGAGGGCGACCTCAGCCACGAAGACCTCACCAAAGCTCTCAAACTCGCTATCGCTAAGCGCGAACTCTTCCCCATCCTCTGCACCTCCGCTAAGGAGAACATGGGTGTGGCTCGTCTCATGGAGTTTGTTTGCGACAACGTTGCTGCTCCCTGCGAGGCTGCTTTCGCTAAGAAGACTGTTGCCGGTAAGGAACTCGCCAACAATAGCGCCAATGCTACCGTTGCTTTCGCTTTCAAGAGCGATAAGGATAAGAGCGTAGGCGAAATCACCTATCTCCGCATCTTCGACGGCGAACTCGCCGAGGCTCAGGATGTCATCAACAGCTGCAACCAGTCCAAAGAGCGCCTCAGCCAGATCCTCGTTTGCGCCGGTAAGAACCGTCAGCGCATCGAGAAGGCTTGCGCCGGTGATATCGTTGCCACTATCAAGCTGAAGGATGTGAAAATCAACCACACCATCACAACTCCCAAGAATACCGACGACCAGGTTACTCCTATCGAGTTCCCCGTTCCTATCCACACTGTGGCTGTGAAGGCTGCCAATAGCAACGACGATGAGAAAGTTGGTGCCGTTCTTAACGAAATGGTTGCTGCCGACCGCTCCCTCACCCTCGAGAATAGCCGCGAGCTCCGCCAGGTCATCCTCGGCTGCCAGGGCGAACTTCACCTCAACACCCTGAAGTGGTACTTCGCTAACGTTCACAAGCTGGAAGTCAACTTCACCGATCCTCGCGTTCCTTATCGTGAGACCATCACCAAGAGCGCTGAAGCTATGTATCGTCACAAGAAACAGTCCGGTGGTTCTGGTCAGTTTGGTGAGGTTCACATGCTCATCGAGCCTTATTTCGACGGCATGCCCAACCAGACCAAGTACCCCATCCGCGACACCCAGGAATATCCTCTCGATTGGGGTGGTAAGGTTGTTTTCAACAACTGTATCGTTGGTGGTAGCATCGACGCTCGCTTCATGCCCGCTATCCTCAAGGGTATCATGGAGAAGATGGAGCAGGGTCCTCTCACCGGTTCCTATGCTCGCGACATCGTCGTCAACATCTACGATGGTAAAATGCACCCCGTTGACTCCAACGAAACCGCTTTCAAAATCGCCGGTCGTACCGCTTTCCGCGAGGCCTTCCGCAATGCTAACCCCAAGATTATGGAGCCTATCTATGATATCGCCGTTACCGTTCCTACCGACAACATGGGTGGCGTAATGACCGACCTCCAGGGCCGTCGCGCTATCGTTATGGGTATGGAAGCCGAGGGTCAGTACACCACCCTTAAGGCCAAAGCTCCTATCGCTGAAATGAACCGTTACTGCACCGCCCTGAGCTCCCTCACCAGCGGCCGTGGTACCTTCAGCATGACCTATGCCGAATACCAGCAGGTTCCCACCGACGTCCAGCAGGCCCTCCTCAAGGCTTACGAGGAAGAAAGCAAGGACGAAGAATAGTATTGTATATTATATACATTATTATAAGAAAAGCCTCCCCTACGGAGGCTTTTCTGTTAGTTGGTGTTCGGTGACGATTGAACTATGACCAGACGATATAGGAAGCAGGCATCATTTGTCCGGTCTCAAATTACCCTACACAATTCTCTCCTCACTGTTAAACAAAGTTAATCCTCTTGACTCGTCCCCAAGGTGAGGCCGTATCTTTGCAAACGATTTTATTGCGCAACAAATCATGGAAACAATTAATTTACAAATCGGTGAGTTCTCAAAGCTCTGCGGCGTGACGGTAAAAACGCTGCACCATTATGAGAAATTGGGCCTGATTAGCCCACTTCGAGTCGACGAATGGACGGGTTATCGCTACTATAGTGCCGCCCAACTTCAAACCATGGAAACCATCCGCCGCCTTAAGGACCTGGGTTTCTCGCTCGAGGAAATCGGCATGCTTATGGATAGCGACTCGCAGGTTCCGCCCATGGATTTGCTCGAGACCAAGATTCTCGACACCGAGGCGCAGCTTCGGCAGCTGTTGCAGCGTCGCGAGCGTCTGCATGCAGAATTGAACTCACAGCAAAAGTACCTTAACATGGAAAAATTCTCAATCCAATCTATCCCTGCCATGACCGTGGCTTGCTACCGCGGCATCATCCCCAACTACGACGCCATCGGCGACCTCTGCTGCAATGTTATCGGCCCCGAAATGGCCCGTCTCGGCTGCGAATGCACCGAGCCTGGCTACTGCTATACTTTTGAACACGACAAGGAATACAAGGACCACGACATCGACTTTGAGTATTGCGAGCAAGTAAAAGAGGCCAAGCAGGATAGCGACATCATCCATTTCCGCCACAATCCTGAGGTTCCGGTGGCCGTTTGCATGAAGGTTTATGGCCCTTATGACCAGCTATATAAAAGCTACATCGACCTCTTCGCCTACATGGAGAAAGAGGGCTACAAGATGGTTGGCGCACCCCGGGCCTGCTATGTCGACGGCATCTGGAACCAGTCCGACCCTGCCAAATGGCTCACCATCATTCAGGTGCCTGCCGAGAAGGTGGCCGAAGTCAAGCGTCCTGTCATGCACCGCCTCAACCTCTATTGCTGTCCCGCATGTGGCAACATCACCCTCTCTTATGGTAAGGGTAGGGTAGAGTGCTGCAGACAGTTTATCGACCCCATGCCGGTAAAGGCTGCCGAAATTGCCGACAAGCCCGCCATCACCGAAATGGATGGCGAGTATCTGCTTGAATATCATCACCCCATGACAAAGGAGGACTATATTGCCGCCGTGGTTGTGGAACGATACGATAGCGTCCAACTCTTCCGCCTTTTCCCTGAGCAGTCCGCGCAGGTGCGTGTCCCCATGGTGGCCGGAGCCAAAATCTACACCATCCATCGCCAGGGCGCTAGAGTCTGGGCCACACTCGGATGAAATAGGTAAGCGCCATTCCTCTTCCCTCAGAATAATCTCCTAGGATACCCCTCCTTAGTGTGTGCTCGCAAGTGAGTGGTTCCATACTGATTCCGTTGATACTACGGGGTTCCTACGGGGTAAGGCCGTCGCATAAGACGGAGCTACCCCGTAGGAACCCCGTATCATGAATGGTTTCAGTGCTTGGCAAAAGTGAAATATAGAATCTAGAATGCGTTTTTGCACTCACATGCACATTTTCATGCAGATACGCCGTAAAATCCATTCTAGATTCTATATTTATTGTGTCGGAATTTGGTATATTGTATGTTTATCTACTTGATTTTTAATTCTATGGCGAAATGGTCTGCCTGAGTTATTGCCTACTTTTTTTGTCGAAAATCTAGAATCCATTCTAGATTTTTCGGTTTCTGATTCTAGAATTGACGCAATGGGTCAAAAATGCTCTTCCGCCGCGGTTTTCCTACCTAAAAAAGTCTGGTATGTGGTAGTTTTTTGCTATGAATGAAGAAAGTTTCATACGGTTAATAGTCAGCCATTTCGCGATTTTATGATTGTTAAATAATAGTTAAAATGTAATTTTAAAATTACAATATGTAATTTTTTCTTTACTTTTGCAGTCGAATTAACAATCAAAACTAAACATTATAATTAAAAACAACACAATTATGAACAAAAATTTTCTACTGCCCTATTGGTGCAAAAAAGTCGGCTTGCCCGTGTTATTGGTTGGTTTGGTCCTTTTGGTGCTGAGCTGGTGTGACTGTACTCTCACGATCAACGACATTCGGTCTTTGATAGGCCTAAATGAGGTTGCTGTGGATAACACGCCATTGTCTGAATTCTCTGCCACTAGCGATTTGGTTTTTACGTTGGCCAACATCCTGTTTATCGTGGGTGCGTGCATGACGGGATTGTCCAGAATGAAATGCGAGGATGAGTACTTTACCCGTCTGCGTCTGAATGCCTTAGTGTTGTCGGTCTATTTCTATGCCGCCATCCTTATCCTGGGCTATCTCTTCTGCTGGAGCATCAGCTTCTTGATCTTCTCTTCCGTCAGCTTCATCTACCCCATGCTCTTCTTCCTGCTCTATTTCCACATCCAAGTTGCCATAATCCGTAGGAGGGATGCCCATGAAGAATAGCATGAAGATGCACCGTGCCATCTGCAACATCACCCAGGAAGACCTGGCCGCCCGCGTCGGCGTGACCCGCCAAGCCATCATCGCCATCGAGCACGGCAAGTACGTCCCCTCCGCCGTCCTAGCCATGAAGATAGCCCGCGAGTTCAACAAACCCTTCGAAGAAGTCTTCTCGCTGGAAGAAACTGACTGAAAATAAATTAATATTTTATGTACTATTGTAGGGTGGAATTATGCCACCCTATTTATATGTTTTTGTAATATGAGTTTTCTATTGAACAGTTTGAAATCAATCATTCTCGTTATATTATCTATTGTTAATATCTTACGTACTTTTGTTATTTTTTGAATCGCCCATCCTTCTCTATCAACTCAAAGAATGGTAAGTCCCTAATACCATCGACCCTCGAACCTATCTTGCAGACACTTTCGAATAGTTTTGCCTTATTGATGAAGTCCATATAGCGGTCGCTATTCGGGTCACTAGCACCAAAGATATTTGCAATCGCTGCTTTGCTAATGGAATTGACATGATGGATCACCCAACTGAGGATAAACTGTGAATAGTCTTCCTTCGAAGTCTTGAAGTCACTTACATTCTGAGTTGAAAGAATCATACCCACACCGAACATACGGCCTTCACTGATGATACTGCGGAATGAGTTGAAATCTTTCTTCAGGAACTGGTGCGCCTCATCCACCATAATCATGGCACGCAGTTCGCGGAAGCCATTCTTCTGCATACTACCACCCAACTGGCGCATCTCTGCATAGAAGAGGTCAAGTATCAATGATACGATAACCTTTTTGGTGTCATCAGGGTAGAGAGTCAAGTCAATAACACGAACGCTATTGAGCCATTCGAAGAGCGAAACACAATTGTTGTTATCTGTTGTGAAGATTGTGTAGTCACGCAATTTATCAAACAAAGCAAATGCTTTGTCGTTGGCATCATAAGTCTCGAAATATTTCTCTATTACCTGCTCCATCGTTGGCACAGGATTCTCCCACGAACTTGGGACCTTCGTTATGCCCGCATCCTTGTAGGTGTCAATAATCACCTGCTTGATATTGCTCTGCTGTTTCAATCCCAATCCGTATGCTTTGGCAAACGAATCGGCTATTCTGTCTGCGGTAATGGCAGGAAGGTTCATGCCCTCCACTTCGTCATTAACCACCAACTTCAGCGGATTAAATGGATAGTTATACTTATAGCAAGTACCACCAACAGCATCCAGGAACTCCTTGTCTTTGTAATCGTCCTTATAGTCAAACACTAGCATTCCCACAGGCTTACCGCCAACATTATTCACACCCTCCTTGGCGAACTGAGCAATCATTGAACGAGCAAACTGAGTCTTACCCGTACCCATCGTTCCTATCACGCCCATGTTAGGGTGTGACACCATCTTGGTGTTGTTCGGCTCGAACACAACCTCACGGTGACCTGATTGTGTATGTCCAACTAGAATCTTCATACACTACATACACTACCTCATTTCTGCATTTCACTATGTTTTTTCCTTGTCTCCTCGATCGTCATACAATCGCCATTATGAAGCTGATTATGATAATCGATTGACTCTCCGAATTGAATGAATTCATCGAGCATGAGGATGAAACGTACACCATCATTCGTTGTCTTCTCATTGATTTCCTTGTCTCGCTTTCTTGCTGCATTGATGGCAGTCACTTTGTACACTCCATTTATCTTGCCCTTTATGAGGGGCATGAAATACTTGATGCTTTGGATGTCGAGGTTTGGTTTAGTGTCCTCAGTTCCTGTGTAGTACATTCCTGCACGATTGTTGAGGAAGTCTTCGAAGAAAGGATTGTCTTGTTTGACAAAGCCAACATAGACGATGGCATCCTTCTCTGCAGAATACATCAAGCCTTTCTGTGGAACGCTATCCCGGAGTTGAACTGTTGGCGAATCTTCAAGTATGATACGTCGAAGGTCTTCTTCCAATTTACCACATTCTACCAACTGCAAATCCTTCAGTTCTACAGTTTCCTTATATTCGGTTGGCAACAGAGGATAGGCTCCAATGTTTACTGACTGAATGCTTCGTGAGAAGTATTTGTTCTCGAGTTTGTCCGTATCACTCACACGACCAGGGAATAGGATGTATCCACCGATAACCTCCTTACTCTGGGGATGATGACCACCTTCAGCATCATGACGTGAACCGTAATAAATAGGGCTCTTCATAAAAATGCGTAGATAAGAGCAAATAAAGAAGCCGGTCAAGACGTT
>JAKSMO010000091.1 GCA_024400545.1 Bacteroidales bacterium
CTCAGCATGGCCACGGGCAGAGGATACTGGGTGATCTTAACAATGGGATAGGGGCATTTGCCACCAGGGAAGTTTTCGAGCAGATAGTTGTAAGCAATACCAGTGGTAACGATACCGCGGCTCTTGTCGGTGCCGGGGATGTACTGGTTGAAACCGCTTTCCTCGGAGGATTTCACGAAAGCGGGCTGCTTGTCGATGAGGTCGCGATAGAGGCGCTTAGCGTTGGCGGGCAGCAGCACATAGCTGGCGGGATCAGTGGGATAGCTGATGGGGTTCTGCTCGCGAGCGGGACGACGCTCAACACCGGCGCGGCTGTGTGCCAAGCGGGTGGGGATGCGCATCAGGATGGGGGTGCCCATCTTTTCCGACAAGTCGTAACCAAAGAACACCATGTCGTAAGCTTCCTGCTGGTTGCTGGGTTCGAGCATGGGGATCATAGCCCAGTGGCCATAGTAGCGGCTGTCCTGCTCGTCCTGCGAGGAGAACATGCTGGGGTCGTCGGCCACCACGATGATAACACCCTTAGTGCCGATGATGGAGGCATTCATGAAGGGGTCGCCACATACGTTCATACCCACGTGCTTCATGCAGGTCATGGCACGTTTGCCGGCATAAGCCACACCGATAGAAGCCTCAAGAGCGGTCTTCTCGTTGGCGCACCAGTTAGCGCGGATGCCTTTCTGAGCGGCCTCTTTTGACTTGATAACGTATTCGGTAATCTGGGTTGAGGGGGTGCCGGGATAGGAGTTGATGGCACTACCGCCTGCATCAATAAATGCTTGGGCTATTGCTTCGTCGCCCAGTAAGAGTAATTTCGACATAGACAGTATATTTTTATTTATTTTTTATTCTTTTTCTATCAATTTGATTTTGCAAAGATACGTTTTTTTTTCAAAATAAACATATTTTTGTAATATTTATTATTTTTAGGCTATTGTTCGGCTCCTTTTCTCTTGTGTTCTGGTGCAAGTTTGCCGGGCACAATCTCAGTTTGCAATCTCGCCCTGAATCCATCCGGCTATGGCTTTCAGCACCTCGTCGGCAGGCGATTGCCCTAGCGTGGCATACTCCTCTACGGCCCCGGTCTGGCAGTGTTGGAATAGGTGGTTCATCCCCGTGCACAATAGCGTGGACCAGCTTATGCCTCTGCCTTCCAGGGCTTGCCGCACCGCGTCTAAATTCTGCGCTGCTCCCACCTGGCAGTCCAGTTCGCCACACAGTGCAAACATCGGACACCGCATCTGGGCAAGGTAGTCCGCCGGGTTGATGTGCAGCATGGTCAGCATATAAGGCGACGACATCGTCTGCGCCCAGCCGTAGCACTCGGCCGTGGTGAGGCCTATGGCCTGCTTCTCCGCCTTGGTCAGCCCTTGGGCCACGGAGTCTTTCAGCTGGCGGAGCCCCGTGTTCAGCCGTTTCACCAGCTGCATTGTGTCGCAACTGGCAATGCTGTCGATGACGGCAAGAGCCTGGCGCACAAACTCCACGCGGCGCGACACCAATGTGTCGGGCAATCCTCTGAGGCGGAACACCTCCAGGTTCTGGTCTATCAGCACCTGGCCCATGGGCAATGCCGGTCCGGCCATCATCACCACAAAGGCCACTTTGCCGTTCTGTGCGGCCGAAAGGGTGGCCAACAAACCGCCTTCGCTGTGCCCCAACAGTCCAACCTGTTTGGCGCTGATGCCCTTGACCGATGCCAGCCACTGCCACTGGCTCTGGATGTCGGCCACAAGGTCCCAAGGCGTCACATCGGCAAAAACTCCTCCTGAACCGCCCACTCCGCGGTCGTCGCAGCGCAAGGTGGCTATACCGTTTTTAGCCATAAAGTCGGCAATCACTTTAAAGGGTTGGTGGCCTGCAACTTCCTCGTTGCGATTCTGTGACCCCGATCCCGTAATCAGCACCATGGCCGGCCATCCGCCCCGCGGGGCTTTGCCGTCAGGCTTGGTGAGTGTGCCGGCAAGGACTACTTGGCGCCCTTTGGCGTCCTTATGTTGGATGACCACCTCCTGCTCATGCTGGGCGTGGCCCTGATGCAGCGTCAGCAGCATCACTATCAAAAACAATACTTTTTTCATACGCTCAGTCTCTTATCGCCAACGAATACTCTCTAGCATGTGGTTGATATCGGCCTGAATATACTCCAGCACCGGTGCCAGCGAGTCGTTGTTGGGTGTGCAGTCGATATACAGTGCCCCACGTAGGAAATGGGTGGCGCTGTCGGTCACATAAAATTGGTAGGTACTGGCCACGTTCTGCCCTTTCAGGTGATAGGTGGTGCCGTATAGGCGGTTGGGGCGGTTGACAAACTTGTTCTCGTCCACGCCCGACGAATAGCTGAAGTTGTCCTGCACAAATCGATAGCTGGTGTCAATCTGAGCCTTCAGGTCCGCCACGCCGCCAATGCGTTTGTAGGAGAGGAAAACGTAGCCCTTGTAGTTGGGATAACGCAGTGTGAACCAGCGGTCTCCGGCACGGTCTGGATTCTTCTTCCATTCCATTGTAGAGAGGGTGCTGCGTTCAAAAGTGAAGGGCAGGGCAGCCGTGTCGCACAAGGCATAGTCGTGCTGGGGAATATCGATACGCAGATAGGCCTGAGGCTTGGGCGTTTCGTCGTTGTGGCGGTGACAAGCAGTCATCAGGGCCAGGGTGCCAAGGACAATCAAAAGAATCTTCTTGTTCATATTATATATGGTTTCAAAAAAAGTGGTATTTCGGAATCATGATGGCGGCCGGACTATTTCAACAGGAAATGTTGCCTGTGCAACTTTGGATGCCAAATCAGCAGCCCCACGTCGTATAAGTCTATCGACACCTGGCAGTCTGTCTCCGCCTTCAGCCGCGCCCAATGCTCCTCGGCACCAGGGGTGGCATGCGGACGGTCCACAAGCACCACCTTGTTGAGGTCTCCTCTGCCCTCCAAAACTACGCAATCTAACTGACGCTCACCCTGCTCCATCCGGTAGTGGTCGGCCATCTTGTACAATATCTGAAAAAAGGGCGATGCACAGCCAAAACGCTCCCGAGCCTGCCGTTTCTGCCGGCGCGAAAGACGCGCAAAAAGCACCTTCCGATACATGTCGAACACGAACGGAGAATGCACATCATACTGAGTATCTGCTTTAATCCAATATTCCAGCCGATTCATAACAGACTGCAAAGATAAGAAAATTGGGCGGAACAATAAAAAAAAGTTTAACCCAAGGATTTTAGAATGCAGAATGTAGATTGTAGAATGGCTGCCGCGGTCGGCCTCCGCCCACTCTACATTCTACACTCTACACTCTACAACCAATCCTCCACTCCTCCCTCGCCAACATTACCTTATATATACTACATTTATTCTATAGTTATACTATTACGTATAGGATAAGTATGGTATAAATATAGTATATATATAGGATAACGAGCGGAGCTACGGCGGAGCTAGGGCAAAGGAAGAGTCATAGTGCAGAAAAATTTGCAGATTCAAAATTAATGCGTATATTTGCAGAGTTGATGCCAGCGAGACATGGTGTCGCAATTAATTGAGAAAGTGCATTATGCACTTTATTCCTTAACAGTAAAACTGGACATTTTGCTAAAATAACGAGGAATAAAGTCAGTAGATGCGCTCACTTGGTTTGTATTCGTACCCCATTACGATACGGCCTTGTGGAGCATTTCACCTAGACCTTATTTTCGTTATTTGGGAGTCCAGCCCTACTGTTAGAAATATCGTCAGTAATGGAAGGCTCCACTTTCTTTTTTGTGTTGTCTTCATCTTTGAGCCGAGATAAGCAAAATATTTATAATATGGAAATGTTAGAAGTACGAACGATTATCGGTATTATGAAGTCAACGTTCGACTCCCATGATTTCATCAATGCTTTTGCGCTAACCTACCCGGCATCCTATTTGGGTATGCTCCGTATGTACCACGAAGTAAAATATGCTGATAGTCAAATCGGTCTATTTTTGGGAAAAAACCAAAACAGCTTATCAATAGCTAAAGTTGGCGAGCAGGAATCGGAAAACATTCTTGGAAACATAACACCTTGTGCATTATGGAGAAAAATACAGTAATTATTCCTTGGGATCAAATAACCATAAGTTTACGAAAGATTTTTGCATTCATCAACCTGTGCATCATCCTAGTATTTCCACTCAAAACTAACTCTCAAACGACAATATCGAATGATGGATCGCTCTATTCCATCACAACACCTTATGAGATTGCCCGCAAGAAACTAATAGACCAATCCGGCGAAAAACTATCGAAAATTACATCTTTCCAAAATGTAGTGAACACGATTGTTTGGACAGCTGTTAGCCATGCTAAAGACATTGACCTTGAGGCCCAAGGAACGGAAATCTATCAACTCGAAGTCAGAGAAGCTTACATCGAAACATTTATTGGTATTTCTCAACTCGAGCTATTTGATGGAGGCTCTTTTGAATACCTTTACAATCAAGTGATCAAACAGTTGGGAGAAACTGACGATAGCCCAAAGGTCCGTTTTGCAAAATGGTATATCAAAGAGCGAAAAAGCATCGAAAAACTCAAAACGGCAAGAGATAATCAACGTAACCTTCTTCGGCACCCCCCTGCAGGATCAATAATCAAACTAAAAAAGACTGTATCTTACAAATTTCGCAACTGGATTAAAAAAGGAGAGTTTGAGAGTACGGCAGATTATCACGCTCGACTAGAAAAGCATGCTACTGAAGTATTTGATTCCATTTGTCAATCTGTGTCAGTAGCCATTTGCCACGATGACCTAGCCATGAGAGTAGATAACTACAATGCAGACAATGAGCAACTTACATTAATACTCCGACACGGTAGATATGATTCAATAAGCACAACTCAGCCAATAAGCGCAGCGCAAGCACGAGAACTTGTACCACGTATACGAAAAGGAGATTCTTATCCGGAGGCTAGTGATGTGCGAAGTATAGGAATCTATAACGGATACCTTTACCCAAGTTTCGCTCCACTAAATATGGGATATAATTCTAATCCATTTATGCTAGATATTAAGATTCCCCTATTCACCATTTCCTACAATGAACTCAATTTCAGTGATACGCTGATTAACAGATACATGAACAGCCACGCATATTTGGGGCAATCAGCAGAAGAACTGCGTACACAACGTGAAAACAATAGTCCACACTTTCAACAATGGAGAAAATACTTTAACACTCGTGAAGAATATCGAGAATATGTAAAAGATTACGGTACTGGGAAAGAGTTTGAAAAGAAGACTCTCTTCTACAAACAATATTCAGCAAAATTTCATACAAGATTCCTTAGTAACAACCTCTTCACAATAGCATACGACCGAGGTGGTCTTCCAGAAGTGGATAGACTACTACAACTTATGGACACGGCTGTGGGATATGGGTACGGCGAGTATGATTTAGAGAATCTATATGATTTAGAGAGCCTATATGAAGGCAGCAGTATTGCTGAGGTGGATAGTTTAGTACAACTTATGAACACAGCCCGTCAATATGGTATGAATTGGAGTGATTTTAAAATACGATATCAACACGGAGGTTTGCCCGCGGTGAAAGAAGCCATTCAACTACGCAAATCAAATTTCCAACAATCTCAAGTACAGAACCGACAAGACCAACAGCAAAGACAAGAACAAGAGCAAGCTCGTCAAAAAAAGAAACAAGAAGTAAAACATACATCTAATAAAATCATAGACGCATGTTTAATTGTAGGTTCCATCTCAATAATAATATACGGATGTCTAAAACCATTTAGTTCTGTTCTGACTGGTGATCGTTGAATCAGCCCCCGGGGTTGTTCTGTCCGATTTCTGACTTCAGTCCTTGGGGATGTTCCACCGCTAGCCGTTGTGTCGGATTTGCAATCCGACACAGCTTACTATACGGATTAGCTGCGCTGACATTGTTGCGGCTCGGCAGAACTTGAGCAAGCGCAGTTCTGCGCTTGCTTTTCACAATGTTTTCAATCCGCATTGATTATCAAAATATTTGACTGACAGTCGAGGGCTGGCGATTAGCGTTTGCCCTCGGCTGTATTATGGAGAGGGCTATCGAAATAATAAATTGGTAATGGATGCAATATTTTATTTAAATGTGCGTTAATGGTTCTATTATGAGCATTATTGAACGAAATATCGGGATGATTATGGCCTTGTGTGAAAAGCACAAGGTGCGGAGCTTGTCGGTGTTTGGGTCGGTGCTGACCGATAGGTTCAATGATGAGAGTGATGTGGATTTTGTGGTTGACTTTGCTGCAATGGATATTGCTGACTATGCCGACAATTATCTGAATATGCAGATGTCGCTCAGCCAGTTGCTCGGCCGTGAGGTTGACCTTCTGGAGGATAAGGCCATCAGAAACCCCATTCTCCGCCAGAATATCGACCGTACCAAACAGGTGATTTATGGATGAATATAGTAGGAAATATCTGCAAGATGTGTTGACCGCCTGCAAAGAGGTGGAATCCTTTTTTGAAGGCAGGCCAAAGGTCTTTGAAGACTTTGAAAAAGACATTCTTCGTCAGCGCGCTGTAGAACGCAATGTGGAGATAATGGGTGAGGCCATCAACCAAATGCTCAAACACGATAGTTCAATATCACTAAACAACTCTAAAGCAATTATTTCTACTCGCAACAGAGTGATTCACGGATACGATAGCGTGACTCCCGAATTTCTATGGAGTCTTGTAATTCGTCATATTCCCATGTTGCAACATGATGTAGAATCGCTTTTGTGTGATAATTAGTTTTGCCTATTGTGACCGCCTTCCTTTGACTCTTTGCACTATAAGGATTAGCTGCGCTGGCATTGTTGTGGCTCGGCATAACTTGAACAAGCTCAGTTTTGTACTCGCTATCACAATGTTTGCAATCCGCATTGATTATCAAAATATTTGACTGACAGTCGAGGGCTGGCGATTAGC
>JAKSMO010000092.1 GCA_024400545.1 Bacteroidales bacterium
TTCGTTTTCTTTTCATAACTTGGGATTTTTAAGGTTGTCAAATATTGTGGTATATACAAAGAATATTCCCCTATTTTGCGTTGCAAAGATACTCATTTTTTTGAATTAACAAGAAATAATTCCAGAACTTGATTTCCAATCATTTAAAAACTTGCCAAACTGCCACTATTCCACCACTAGTTTCTGCACCGCCACGCCCTTGGCCGTCTCCAACACCACAAAATACACCCCCGCCGACAAACCATCCAGTCGCAACACATGCGCCGAGCCCTCCATCTTCGACTCGTACCTCATCCTGCCCGACATATCGGACACATAGATCTGCGACCTTCCGACATCGCCCAACTCGGGGCATACCACTGTGACGATACTGTATGCCGGATTAGGGATCAGCCTTATCGAGGGGTTCCACACAGGCCGTTCCACACCCTGATCCTTGACAAAATGCGCAACCAGCACAGTGTCGGACTCTACTTTAACCCAACGCCACGGATTCTGAGTCTGGTCCTCGCCCAGATCGTCCCAATGAGAGAAAGTGAACCCGCGAGTCTCCTCCTCAGCAATGATATAGATCCTCGAGCCCTCATACACCACAGTATCGTACCGGTTAAAGACTGCCGCCTCTGGAGGATCGACCTGTACCCTGAGCCTATATTGCTCTGCATTTCTAAAATAGGCCGTCACGACAGTGTCGCATGTCTGTCGCAGCCCCCTATGCGGGTCGGTGCTTCCGTCTTCCCAGCCCACAAACCTGGTGGAGTCGAAGGCATGGGCTTCCAACGTCAGATTGGCCGAAAGGTCATCTTCCTCAACACTCACCCAACCCGAATTGTCTGGCGACACCAAGGCTGTGATTTGGTGACGGGGCTCGAATATTGCCGTAAACACTGTGTCCTGCTCCAACATTACCGCCCTGGGATTGGATGTGTCGCCATCGCTCCACTGGACGAAACAGCTATTGGCATTGGCCATGGCAGTAATATAATGAAGTGTGTGGGGCTGGTAATAGCCTTCGCCCAGCACCCTGCCACGTTCGCTATCGTTTGAGAGCACCCGCAGTCCCTTCGTAGTCACAAGGGCAAAAACTGGGCCGCTGCCAATATACGGGCCGCTATAATTCCATCGGGAAAGATTGTTGGAGTCAACACCGAAACAATTAATGGGTGGTGGTTGGTACTCTTGTGTTGCTGGTTGACGCAAATGTATATCGGGAGGAACGCACATGGACCACATACCCCAATGCTCCATATCTACAAACAACTGCTGCCGAAATGGCGTTATCATGGGGTAGGCATCACTAGCGTGGCTGGTATGGTTAAGCGCAATGTAGAAATCCGTATCCATCACTATGGCGCTGTCGAAAAATACCTCAAAATAATAGCACGAGTCATAACCGGTAGAGAGGTCGGCCTTATGCGGAAGTTTTAAGATGGACGGAGTGATTGTGTCCCATCGCATACGTCTCCTATTCACCAGGCTGTCCCTCGTTCCATCGAGCGATTCAAACAGATAGATATACTGCGGTGGCAGATAGCTGGAATCGGAATTATAACAATACCAATGACGCGTCCCGCAGGATGTCACCCAGTCGTCGTCCACCATCACGCCCAAACCCTCCACAAGCAACGGATGCTGGGTGGCGACGCGGAAGAATATATGGGTGCTTCCGTCAAACCAATGGGAGCGCTGCGTCATACAAAACTCTTCGCCGCCTTTCACAAAACACGAACACGTGTCGTACCAAAAGGGTATGTAGGCATGTGGCGGCCTACCATAGATTGTGTCGGTAATATAGGTTGTTTGGCATTTCACGCCGGCCACTGCCGACAGAAACAAAAATGCTGCAACTAATATATTTTTCATAACATTCATTTATCCGATTCTTCTATACAGTTCTTACTCAAATTGGACGCACATACTCTCACTGGTCTGCCTTGTAGATGAAAAACTATTCCTACCCCACACTACCGAAGTGGTTTGAAGTATGTCCCAGTCAGCATTATCAACTGTAGGTGCCACCACAGCACCCTCCACGTTTCTCATTCCTTCAAGTTCGGCGCACATGGGCACATCCCCACCCCAGATATTGGCGGTTTCCTGACCCAATAGGAATGCGCTGCCCAACTCAGAAACCCCGCCGGCTCGCAGCCTCGTGCCGGCCACTGCATCCAACGACTGCAGGGCACTGCCCCAAATGCCATAAATATTAGGGGCACTGCCATCCAGCTTGGTCAAAGCCACACAGCCCAAAGGGAACGCATAAGGGGTTGCTATGGCCGCCACCCACCTGTTGGGGCCAAACGTAATCATTTCCGGCATCGTTACATCAAAATTCATCTTCACCAAATCGGCCGACAACATCCCACCGCCATCCAGCTTCATCATGGCCAATCCTCCGATGTCGGAACGGGTCTCAAACATGCTTGCCGCGCACGCCACTACATACGTCTCGTCGTCGATCGAACTTATACGCAACGGGGAACTGTATCGGCGGTAATAAGTATGATCCATAAACGCAGGTAGAGAGTCGAACTTCAGCACATTCGACCACACCCGTGACATGTCCGACACCACTCGGCTCAAAAGGCCGAAATGCTTCATCGTATAAACATTAAATCTACTGCACCACTGCCCCCACAGAGCATTGGTCGTCGTGCCCGACACTATGCGCAGATACGAATCGTTGGCATCTATATCGTAAAACTGCTCATACGCATCGCCCATCGCCGGACGCGACAACACGCCGAACCAACTCGTAGGCGACGACACCCAGTTTCCCTTTGCCAACTCCACCAACACGGGGCCCTGCCCATAGGCAAAACTGCCATTGCCCACGGCAGCCAGCAGCACGTCGGAAGTGCTACCCGTGGGGCTGTACACCGCCATCCGCACCAGACTGTCCACTCTGGCTATGAGGCACATATCAATGGCTCCGTTTCCTGCCACAACATCACGGTAGTCAAACCGCGCCACAAAACCCATATCGGCATATCCGCCGCCCTCCGTATTTCCCCAATTATCCTCTACGGGTTCAACATTATAAAAATGTCTCCGCCCGCACACATAGCAGTCGTTTCCATACACACGCATGTCCTTCACCTCAAAAATATCGCCAACATGGCCGAACATCGCCCCGAAATCCACATCAAAGGTATATACAGTATTCGTCATACCACGGCTCACGGTAAAGCGGTTGGTATAGCCGTCGCTCATTGCGATATGTGTCACGGAAAAATTATTGTCGATCTGCCTATAAATCACCTGCTTGGCGTCGGGCTGAGGGAACGCTATCTCCTCGCTCACCATCGACTGGCTTCGCACTGCCTGCGGTGAAACGACCAACACCGCCAAAAGAATTAAGACACATTTCATAGCACTTAAATATTAATTATCATTCGGTTACACTTACCCAATCAACCCCAAGCATCCTACATTTTCAATCTGCAAAGATACGTTTTTTTTTTAATTAACAAGTTGGACGAAATAATTATTTGACGTTTTTCGTATTTTTGATAAAATCAATTTATTACAAGACCTAATCAATCCAACCAAACCAACTTTTAGCCTCAACCAAATACAAGTACAATTTTTAGCCAACTAATACTATGATAACTATCATGGAATAAGTAAATTAAACTAATATCTCACAAAAATAGCATATAAGAAAAATCACGTCTTATTAATTCATTCCATGATAATTACACCACTTTTTGCCAATCAAAAATATCACCATTCTGGTTGCACCATTCTGGTTCAACTGTAAAAACGTGGAAAACACGTACAAAATACGTAGAATAAACGTAGAAGATACGTATTAAAATACGTTTGTTCTACGTTTATTCTACGTTAATAATACGTTTGTTCCACGTTTTTACCCCTATGGCACCTCTTTGCCAAACCAGACCATCGACCAAGCAACCCAATAGAGTGGGCGAACCATCGAATGTACTAATCGCAGCCTTCCCTTTCGCATTGGCAAAAGGGATTTGGTGAGGGCTGAGCTTGGAGCGTGGCGACATCGTTGAGGATGGACAAACAGGCTTTCACGAAGACCGAAAGTTAGATTTTTTTGGTGGATTCAATATTTTTTTGTACTTTAGTAAATTGAAAGCATAAGCATATTTAAACGTATCAAATTAACTATTAACAATATAAGAAAATTTCTATATTATGAAATACAATCGCATCCTTTTAAAATTGAGCGGCGAATCGCTCATGGGTAAGCAAAGCTATGGTATTGCTCCCGAAATGTTGGAACAATATGCGCTGGATATTAAAGCCGTTGTTGAAAAGGGCGTAGAAGTGGCCATCGTGATTGGTGGCGGCAATATTTTCCGCGGGCTGAGCGGTGCATCCAAGGGCATGGACCGCGTGCAAGGCGACTACATGGGCATGCTGGCCACCCTCATCAACAGCATGGCACTGCAGGCCGAACTGGAAAAGCAGGGCATGAAGACCGAGCTGTTGAGCGGCCTAGCCATTGAGCCTATCTGCAAGGAGATGTCGCGTCGCCGCGCCATCGAGGCTATGCAGGAAGGTCGCGTAGTAGTGATTGGCGGCGGCTCCGGCAACCCTTTCTTCACTACCGACACCGCTTCTACCCTCCGCGCCATTGAAATCAAGGCCGATGTGATACTGAAGGGCACCCGCGTAGATGGCGTTTATACTGCCGACCCCGAGAAAGACCCCACCGCCACGAAGTTCAAGACCCTCACCTTCCAGGAGGCTCTGAGCAAGAAGCTCAAAATCATGGACCTTACCGCCTTTGCCCTCTGCGAAGAGAACAACCTGCCCATCTACGTATTCGACATGAACCAGCCCGGCAACCTGCTGAAGGTGGTGGA
Organism: Bacteroidales bacterium; assembly: GCA_024400545.1. Taxonomy (GTDB): domain Bacteria; phylum Bacteroidota; class Bacteroidia; order Bacteroidales; family P3; genus Colimorpha. The sequence continues at coordinate 4,845 of JAKSMO010000092.1, forward strand.
GGGCCAGGAAATTGGCACCGAAGTGATGTAAACAGCAATGCGTGAACAGGGCCAATGTCTGTTCACAGATCACCATTCACTATTCACTGGAAAAGACAAATAATTAAAACTATAGAATATGAACGATTTATCGAAAGCTTGCATTGACGAAGCTAAAAAAACCATGCAGTCCGCCATCAATTTCTTGAACAAGGAACTTGAGAAAATCCGCGCCGGCAAAGCTAATCCCGCTATGCTTGAAGGTGTGAAGGTTGACTACTACGGCACCCCCACCGAGATCAGCCAGGTGGCCAACATCAACACTCCCGACGCTCGCAGCATCGTAATCCAGCCCTGGGAGAAGACTATCGTAGGAGCTATCAATAAGGCTATTCTTGATGCCAACCTGGGTTTCACTCCCCGCAACGAAGGCGATATCCTGCGCATCACCATTCCTCCCCTGACCGAGGAACGCCGCAAAGAGCTGTCCAAAGCCGCAAAAAGCGAGGTGGAGAACGCTAAAGTAAATGTGCGCAACGCCCGCCGTAATGTGATGGACAAGGTGAAGAAACTCAAGGACAAAGCAGTGCCCGAAGACGAGGTGAAGCAGGTGGAAAAAGAAATTCAGGACACAACCGATAAGTTTGTGGCCGAATGCGACAAGATTTTTGCCGCTAAGGAGAAAGAGATCATGACCGTGTAAGGCGATGAAGATTGTCCGATTTGACACTCTGAATTCAACAAATCAATATTGCGAACTCCTCGACCTAACCCAGGTCGAGGAGTTTACTATTGTGGTGGCCGACACCCAGACCGCCGGCATCGGACAGCGTGGCAACCACTGGGAGGCAGAGCCATGCAAGAACTTGACGTTCAGCCTAATCCTCAAGCCCACATTTCTACCTGCCGCCGACCAATACCAACTGACCAAAGCCATCTCGCTGGGCATCTACGACTGGCTCCAAGCACAGATACCCGCCACAATGCAAGCCTCAATCAAATGGCCTAACGACTTGTACGTAGGCGACTCCAAAATCTGCGGCACACTCATTTCCACACGCCTTGCCGCCAGCCATTTATCGTCAGCCATTGTAGGCATTGGACTGAACATCAATCAAACACAATTCTCCGACTGGATACCGAATCCCACATCGCTGGCCATCCTTTGCCAAAAGACTTTCGACACAACTAACTGTCTGGAGCAATTGGCCGACTGCATTTTGATTCGTTACGAACAGTTGCGGAAAGATCTGCACTCACCCGACAAAGATTACTTGGAACACCTGCTTGATTATGGGCAGCCGCACGCCTATATCTATCAGGGGCAACGAATTACAGCCACAATCACTGGAATAAACAAATTTGGCCATCTGGAAGCCACAACTGCTGATGGGCAAGAGATTGTATGCCAAATAAAGGAGATCAGCCGAATACTATAATTTGCGGTCAAAGTCGAAGTGAGTGACATATTGTGCGATGCAGGCCTCGTCCGTAAATGTAAGCATGGTATCGGCCTCCGACCGTTCGAGGATGAGCTTCTTCCTGTCGAGCTGCTGTATGGTGAAGGTCCTGCCCTCCCATACCAGCAGGTCGTTGCTGGGCACAAAGTAGTTCTCCGTCCAAGTCTCCGTGCCGCCATTATCGTCTTTGAAACTGATGGTCATGGTGCCGTTGTCGCTGAAGGTAACCGTAAACCATCCTGCAGGGAAGGTTTTTGTCTCGGTATTCTCACTATCGCCATGGATGACGGTCGTCTGCTGGTACGTCACGGCGGTGCTCACCCAAGTGCCGAGGATCAGTTCGGAGTTCTCTTTTTTGCAGCTGGTCATGGCTGCCAGTCCCATAGCCACGAAGGCCAAAATTAGTAATCTTTTCATGTGTTATTGTATTTGTAAGACGATTTCAAATATTTATTGATTATTAGACATATCAGTTTGAATGTTCTGTACAGGCCCACAATGCCCTATAGGAGCATCATGACGATGAATGTGGGCTTCGGCTATTGGCAGCCATCGGGGGTGCACACCTTGGGCTCGGTGTTGGCAGGCGTGAGGCCTCTGAGGGTGTCCACCTCCATATAGTCAAGCTGGGTCACGGGCACCG
>JAKSMO010000093.1 GCA_024400545.1 Bacteroidales bacterium
TTTCGACTGGAGCGAGATTTCGCCCACCATCTTTGGTGCCGTGTTTGAGAGCACGCTGAACCCCGATACCCGCCGCTCGGGCGGTATGCATTATACCTCTATCGAGAACATCCACAAAGTGATAGACCCACTCTTTATGGACGATCTCAACGAGGAGTTTGCCCGGATCTCACACATGCCCACAGGCAAGCAGCAACGTCAACTTGTGGACCAGTTTCAGGACAAGCTGGCAAGCCTCACGTTTTTAGACCCCGCTTGCGGTAGTGGCAATTTCCTCACCGAGACCTACATCTCTTTGCGAAAGCTGGAAAATCAGGCTATCAAACTCAAGACCCAAGGGCAGGTGCTTATGGGATTGGAAGAAGTCAGCCCTATCAAGGTGAGCATTCACCAGTTCTATGGCATCGAGATCAACGACTTTGCCGTCACCGTGGCCACCACGGCCTTGTGGATAGCCGAGAGCCAGATGATGGCTCAGACCCAAGACATTATCCAGTTTAAGAACGACTTCCTACCCCTCAAGAGTTATGCCAACATCCGCGAAGGCAACGCCCTACGCATCGACTGGGCCGAAGTGATTGACTCCAAGCAACTGAACTATATCATTGGCAATCCTCCGTTTGTGGGATATTCCCTCCAGAGTTCAGCTCAAAAAGAAGATATTCTTAGCATCTACCTTGACGAAAAGGGGAAGCCATACAAAACTGCAGGAAAGATAGACTATGTTGCTGGTTGGTATTGGAAGGCATCTCAACTCATGGCCAATGCTGCAGCACAAGGTCATGTGATTCGTACCGCACTTGTCTCAACCAATTCAATCACACAAGGTGAGCAAGTGGCTGCAATTTGGAAACCACTATATGAGCGTTTCGGAATTCATATCGATTTCGCATGGCGTACTTTCCGTTGGGATAGTGAATCATCGCTAAAGGCTCATGTCCATTGTGTGATTGTTGGATTCTCCGCTATAAAAAATGACAAACAAAGCGTCTTATATTTGGGAGAGGAAGTCTACAAGAAATGCGAGATAATCAATTTCTATTTGACAGAAGGGCAAATTTTATTTATTGAGTCTAAGTCGAAACCAATTTGTAATGTCCCTACGCTTCTTAATGGAGGCAAGCCAACAGAAGGTGGCTACCTAATTATGACAGAAGAAGAGATGCTATCTCTTGTTCAATCTAATCCAATTGCTCAGAAGTGGATTAGACCTTACATGATGGGCAAAGATTTCATCGAACGTAAGACAAGGTTCTGCTTATGGATGGTGGAAGCGAGCCCTGCAGAACTACGTCAATGCAATCGAGTGATGGAACGAATAGAAAATGTCAGGAATTATAGATTGGCGAGTCCAAAGGCCGCTACTCGGCAGAAAGCGGATACTCCTATGCTTTTTGATGAAGTTCGTGAATGTACGACAAACTATGTTGCCATCCCAAAAGTCTCATCAGAACGGCGTCGTTATATTCCAATGGAATACTTGCCTAAAGATATTATTCCTGGCGATAAGCTATTCATGCTACAAGATGCAACGCTATTCCACTTCGGCATCCTCACCTCCAACGTCCACATGGCGTGGATGCGCGCTATATGTGGACGACTAAAGAGTGATTATAGCTATTCAAACACTATCGTCTACAACAACTTTCCTTGGCCAACTCCGACTGATGCGCAAAGGGCTAAGATTGAGCAGACTGCGCAGGCTATCCTTAATGCTCGCGCCCTCTATCCCGACTCCTCGTTGGCCGACCTCTACGACGAAGTGACCATGCCACCAGAATTGCGCAAGGCCCACCAACAGAACGACCGTGCCGTGATGGAAGCCTACGGCTTCGGCAAAGACCTGACCGAGAACGACATCGTGGCCGAACTGCTTAGAATGTACCTTATTTTCACAGAAAATCAAGATTGTGTGTAACATGTTGAATAATAATTTATTCTTATTTTCGCAGAAAATCCGAGCTTAGGATTATGCTTTATCAAATGGTTAATTAAACGTATGCAAACAATATCATGAAACGTATGGGTTATACATTAATTATTATTGGTGCCGTTCTGGCTGTAGTAGGATTGGTCTTGGTTTTGCACAAGCCCAAGGTGGAAGTTGTAGAAGTGGTTACCCCGGTGGAAGAAGAGGTGGTTAGTCTGCCAATTTCTAGCGATAGTGCTAAAACCGTCACCAATGAACAAAAAGGCAGAGACTTCGAGATTTGGGTGAAAGACCATTTCAACCAAGATTTTTTCAATCTCAAAGAGTGGCGTGGCGACAAGTACGACAAGGGCACCTATGCCGAGAGCAACAGATACCCCGATATGGAATGGGAGTTCCATTTCGACAAAGAGAATGTGACTGAAACCTTTGCCGTTGAATGCAAGTGGCGTAGCGATTTCTACAACGGTTCTATAGAGTGGGCCTCAGAAGAAAACATTGCCATCTACAACCGTTTTGCCAAAGAACGGAATATGCCAGTGTTTGTGGTGATTGGTGTTGGCGGCATGCCCTCAGCACCTGTGGAAGTGTACGTTGTGCCGCTGAAGGCCTTGCAATATCCTTATGCCAAGAAAGAGTATCTAGAAAAATTCCGCCATGAGGATTTGACAAAGAAGTTTTACTACCAATATAAGGATTGCAAGCTGATGTAGGCATGTGGATATTGCATTAGATGGCGAAAGTTTTGCTTGAAAATATTAGGACTAGATTATAATAAAGAATAATATTTTTATATTCCAAAAAAAAAATGTATTTTTGCAAATTGAAAAATATGGGCTTTTGCAACCCGTTTTTTCTCAGAATACGCACATAAATAATTATAAAATAACTATTTAAACATTATAACATGGAAATCTTAAGCAACAGAGTTCTTAGCATGGCCGAGAGCGAAACCCTCGCTATGACCGCTAAAGCCCGCGAGCTCAAGGCTCAGGGTAAAGACGTAATCAGCCTCTCCATTGGCGAACCCGACTTCAACACTCCCGACGCAGTTAAAGAAGCTGCCAAGCAGGCTATCGACGATAACTTCACTCATTATCCTCCCGTACCCGGTTACGCAGACCTTAAAGAGGCTGTTTGCAAGAAGTTCAAACGCGACAACAACCTCGATTTCACTCCCGACCAGATCGTAGTTTCCACCGGTGCTAAGCAGAGCATCTACCAGCTCGTGCAGTGCCTCATCAACCCCGGCGACGAGGTTATCATCCCCACTCCTTTCTGGGTCAGCTACAAAGAGTTCGTCCGCCTCGCAGGTGGCGAATGCGTCTATGTAAAGACCAAGATCGAGAACAACTTCAAGGTTACCGCCGAGCAGCTCGAAGCAGCCATCACCCCCAAGACCAAGCTCATCATGTTCTCCTCGCCCAGCAACCCCACCGGTATGCTCTACACCAAGGAAGAGCTCAAGGCTATCGCCCAGGTAGTTGCCAAGCACGAGAACCTCTTTGTTATGGCCGACGAAATCTATGAGCACATCAACTTCGTAGGCAAGCACGAGTCTATCGCCCAGTTCCCCGAGGTCAAGGACCGCGTTATCACCATCAACGGTGTGGCTAAGGGCTTTGCTATGACTGGCTGGCGTATCGGCTTCATCGCCGCTCCCCTCGTCATTGCCAAGGCTTGCAACAAGCTCCAGGGCCAGGTTACCAGCGCTACTTGCTCCATCGCTCAGAAGGCTACCGTCCGCGCTATGCTCATGGATCCTACCACCAGCGAGGATATCATCAACATGCGCGAAACCTTCCGCAAACGTCGCGACATGGTATATCAACTCCTCCAGGAAATCCCCGGCGTCAAAGTCGGCCTTCCCCAGGGTGCCTTCTACTTCTTCCCCGATGTCAGCTCTTACTATGGCAAGAGCTTCAACGGCCAGGTGATCAACAACTCTACCGATATGGCTTTCTACCTCCTCAACGAGGCCAACGTAGCCACCGTGATGGGTTCCGCTTTTGGCGACGACACCTGCATCCGTCTTTCCTATGCCACCAGCGAAGACCTTCTGCGTGAGGCTCTCCGCCGCATCAAAGCCGCTCTCGCCAACCTCAAATAAGGTTAGTGCGACCGCATAAGCCAAAGCCCCGAGGCCCCGCCTCGGGGCTTTTTTTGCCCCAACTATCCCGCTACGTTACAAAACTCCCTCATTAATAGCCCAATACCCCGCCCCTCTAACCCCCACCACCTTAGGACAGCTCCCCACCACTACCGCTGTAGCTCCACTACTTATACTATATTTATACTATATATATACTATACTTATACTATTACGTATAGGATAACTATAGTATATATATAGTATAAGTATGGTGTATATGTGGGGAGAGGAGTGGAGCTAAGGTGGAGGTGGGGGGATAAAAGAGCAAGGCCACCCTCGGGGTGGAGGGTGGCCTTGGGGTATGGATGGTGTGGGAACAGCTAATCGTTGGTGTTGGATTCGTTGGTGGAATCCGAGTTGTCGGAGTTGTTGGCATTCTCGTCGGCCTCAGCTTCTGTGGCTGAGTCGGCCTCAGCCATGTTGAGTCCGCGCATGAGCACATAATAGTAGGCAATAACCAGCACAGCGATCATGATGTTGCCGATGCCGATATACATGCGGTCGAGGAAAAGGAGCGGCATCATGATGAGCAGTAGTTTGGAGAGCGCATAGCAGTGGAATCCGTTTTTGCGCAAGCGCCACATCATCACCAGTCCGGTCACCGATACAGCGTCGAGCACTGCCAGGATGAGGAAATACCATTGGGGGATATTGAGTGTGCGGTCGATCATGAGGGCCATCTCGTTGGGAAAAGTGTCGCGATTGGCATCCACAAAAGTTATCATATCGGGCAGCATGGCCGCAGTGATGAGTTCGGAAAACAACATCAGTCCGGTATTGATAAAACTCAATATCAGCAATAGGTGGAGGCGTTTTACCACCATGTTGCGCGGAGGGGGTGCAATTTCAAGGTCCATGGCAAGTGGGTTATTTCAGCACGGCAGCCATCTGCTGTTGTAGTTTGCGGGCTTCTTCGCCGGCACGCTCGGCAAAGTCGGTGCCGTTGGAAGCGTAGATGATACCGCGTGAGGAGTTGACGAGAAGGCCGCACTCGTTGGTGAGGCCGTATTTGCACACCTCTTTGAGGCTGCCGCCCTGTGCACCTACGCCGGGCACGAGGAGGAAGCTGTTGGGCACAATGGCGCGCACCTGGGTGAGCATGTCGGCCTTGGTGGCACCCACTACATACATCATATTGTCGGGGTTGCCCCACTGTTGTGAGGTTTCGAGCACTTGCTCAAAGAGTTTCTTCTCGCCGTCAACGGGCAGGAACTGGAAGTCGAAAGCGCCCTTGTTGGAGGTGAGGGCCAGCAGGATGACCCATTTGCCCTCATATACAGTGAAAGGCTGCACGGAGTCGGCACCCATGTAGGGGGCAATGGTCAGTGCGTCGAAGTTGAAGTCGCCCTCGGGGTCGAGAAAAGCTTTGGCATACTGCTGCGAGGTGTTGCCAATGTCGCCGCGCTTGGCGTCGGCAATGGTAAACACGGGCTTGCCCAGGCCGTGGAGGTAGTCCATGGTCTTTTTGAGCTGCACGAGTCCTTCAATGCCCATGGCCTCGTAGAAAGCCAGATTGGGCTTGTAGGCCACAGTGTAGTCGATGGTGGCATCGATGATGGCTTTGTTGAACAGGAATACGCCGTCCTCGGCATCGCGAAGGTGTTCGGGCATTTTCTTTTTGTCAACGTCGAGTCCTACGCAGAGGAAAGAGCGGCGTTCGTATATCAGATTGATAAGTTCTTGTCTTGTCATAGTTGGGTGGATTACAGATTAAAAATTACAGGATGTTGGCTTTAGCCTTAATTATTAATATGGTTATTATTTAATAAAAGATTTCAGTGCTTGAGAAATGATGTTCATGCCGGGAAGGTCGTCCATGTGTTCGGCAATGTTCAGTCCTTCGAGCACCTCTTTGGCATTGAATTTTGAGGTTATGTCAACCAGCTGGTTGGCGGTATTGGGTTTGGCTGCCGACAAGCTTTTGAGGAGGTTGACCACTGTGGCGAGTTTGGCGTTGGTGCCCACTTTGCTCTCCAGGTTGCTGATGATGGGGGCAAAGTTGATTTTGGACATGTTGCCGATAATGGAGTCGAACATTTTGGGGTCGAGCTGCGTGGCAATGGATTTGATGGTGTCGAATAGGCTCATATTATCTAGTATTAGATGGTGACTTTGTGGAATTTCTCGGTGAGTTGCTGCGAGGTGATGTTGCCGAGGATGTCGTCGCTCACCAGTTTGCCGTGGTTGATGATGATGGCACGGGAGCACATGGCCTCTACCTCCTGCATGATGTGGGTGGAGAGGAGCACTACTTTGTTTTTGCCTGCATTTTTGATCACGGTGCGTATCTCTTCCAGCTGGTTGGGGTCGAGGCCGGTGGTGGGCTCGTCGAGGATGAGCACCTGGGGGTCGTGGATCATGGCTTGGGCCAGGCCCACACGCTGGCGATAGCCTTTGGACAGCTGGCCGATGCGTTTGTTGCATTCGGGGGTGAGGCCTACGAGTTCGATCATCTCCTCCACGCGGTCTTTGCTTTTGATGCCATATATGCCGGCGGCAAATTGCAGGAATTCGCGCACATACATGTCTAAGTACAGAGGGTTGTGCTCGGGCAGGTAGCCTATCTGGCGGCGCACTGCCAGGGGATCGTCGTAGATGCTGTGGCCGCAGATGGTGGCTTCGCCTTCGGTTGGGGGAATAAAGCAGGTGAGGATTTTCATCAGCGTGGATTTTCCTGCACCATTGGGGCCTAGCAGACCCACCACTTCGCCTTTGCCAACGCTGAAGCTGACATTGTCCACTGCTCGTTGCCCGTCGTAGATTTTGGTTATATTGTTGATTTCTATCATGATTCGATTTGTGTTTTCTAGTT
>JAKSMO010000094.1 GCA_024400545.1 Bacteroidales bacterium
TGGCGGGGGATGAAGGTGGCGGTGAGTTCGAGGCCCTGGCCGAGGTCGAAGTAGTTGAGGTCGAAATGGCCGTCGATATGGGGCTCGGTCTGCAGCATGACGTCGCGCAGGTAGCTCTTGGCTTTGACGGTGGCTTTCAGCTTACCGCCGCTGACGGCAGAGGTGATGTCGTAGTCGGCCTTGGGGAGGTGGAGGTTCTTGGGATAGGTGGTGTAGTACTCTTTGTAAAGGTCGAGGTCGGCGTGGGGGTCGAAGAGGTCGCGGGCGCGGTAGTGGAGGGCTTTCCAGTTGCCGTAGTAGTCGATGCTGCTCCACGAGGCCACGGGCCAGCAGTCGTTGAGCTGCCAGTAGAGGGTGCCCATGCAGTGGGGCTGCTGGGCGAGGTGCTGGTAGATTCCGTAGCCCATGCCCCAGGCCTGCAGCAGCTGGCTGACATAGCAGAAGTCTTCGAGGGTAAGGCTCTTGCTATCGACGCCGTAGTATTGCATCATGGCTTTGTCGATGATCTCGAGTCCGCGGCCATGCTTCTGGTGTTGCCGCATGGTGGGGGAGTTGATATAACGCTGGTCGTCGGGACAGAAACGGCAGATGGTGCTGTAGTCGGGATAGCTCTGGAAGCCGTATTCGGACATGAAGCGGCCGGTTTTGTCCCGGTACATATCAAAGGGCAGCTCGCCCCACCATACGCCCCAGTAGTGGCTGTCGCCGTGGGTGACACATTCGGGGTGGCCCCAGCCGTAGAGCGGCGAGGTGGTGATGTAGGCGCGGCGCAGGGGGTCGTGCTGCTGGACGGCCTGGGCGAGGATGCCGTGGGGGCCGAAGATGGTGTCGATGCCATGCTGGAGCTCGGCCTGTTGCTCGGCGGTCCACTGGTACTGAGACTGCCAGCCCCAGTCTTCCCAGCCGTTTTTGACCTCGTTGTTGCCACACCACACCACGACGCAGGGGTGCTGGGCGATGCGGCGCACCTGCTCCTGGGCTTCGGCGCGGATATTATCAAGGAAATCGGGGGTGGAGGGATAGAGGGCGCAGCTGAAATTGAAGTCCATCCACACCATGATGCCGAGCGAATCGCAGAGAGAGAAGAAGAAGTCGGGCTCGTAGATGCCGCCGCCCCAAACGCGCAGCATATTGAAGTTGGCCTCGCGGGCCGAGGTGAGGAGATAGCGATAGCGGTCCTTCATTTCGGGGGTGAGGATGGGGAAGGAATGGCAGGGAATCCAGTTGGCACCTTTGACAAAGAGGGGCTTGCTGTCCTTGTAGAAAGTGAACGACTGGCCGATGGAGTCGGCCTCCTGGCGCAGCTCGACATTCCATGATTGGACCTTGGGGGCTGCGGGCTCGGGGCGGTCGCCGTTGTAACATTCGAGGCGGGCCGACTTGGTGATGCCCATAGTGCTGAGCTTTGGACCCCAGTCCCAGCCGAGCATATAGGGTGCCATGCGGGTGACACTGCGGTGGTCGGGCAGGTTGTAGCGGGCAGTATCAAAATAAGCCTCGTTGGTGGGCTCTATGGGGGTGAAATTGACGATGAGGGTGACGTCGCCATCGGGGTCGGGCAGCATGTCGCCATCCATCATCAGCTCAAAGAGGCACACGCGGTATTCGCGGAACATATTGTTGGCCATAAAGGCGGTGCGGCAGAATGACTCGCCGTGTACGCTGCCTTGGAGGACAACTTGGCAGAGGGTGAGGCCTTCCATGACGAGGTCGCAATGCTCGTAGCCCTGCCACATATCGCGAGAGATGGTGGTGCGATAGGTCCAGGGGCGTTGCGACACCCATTGCACAGAGTCTTCGTTGGTGCCGAAGAAGGGGTCGGGGATAAGGCCGTTGGCCATGAGGTCGGTGTGGATGCAGCCGGGCACGGTGGCGGGCATCCAGGTGTTATTGTATTCGAACTCCCATTGGGTGAGCTCGACGGTTTTTACGCCCATGGAGCAACTGGCAAGGAGTAAGGCTGCGATGATAAGAGATAAGATTTTTCTCATAAGGATTGTGGTAAAGAATTAAAACTTATTGTAGCGACTGACAGAGAGGTTATTCGGGTTTGAGGAAGGCGAAAAACACGGCGAGGAGGATGAAACCGAAGGCCACGAGGTGGTTCCACCGGATAGGCTCGCCTTTGAACACGGTGGCCACGATGACGGTGAACACGGTGAGGGAGACAGCCTCCTGTATGATTTTGAGCTGCATGAGGGAGAAGGGACCGCCATTGATCTGCGAGCCCACGCGGTTGGCGGGAATCATGAAGCAGTATTCAAAAAAAGCCAGTCCCCACGAGCAGAGGATGATGAGAATAAGAGGCCAGTCGGTGGAGATTTTGAGCTCGGTGAGTTTGAGGTTGCCATACCAGGCAAAGGTCATAAACACGTTGGATACAACCAACAGCAGAATGGTGAGAAGGGCTTTACTCATGGCATTCCTCCTTGACAAGTTTGATAAGTTCGCTCCATACGGTGAAGCAGGTGCGGTCGATGGTTTGGGCGCGGCGGTCGCCAAATTTCATGAGCTTGGCGACGGTGCGGTGCTGTGAGGCGATGCCGATCCACACGGTGCCTACGGGTTTTTGGGCAGTGCCGCCACCAGGGCCGGCGATGCCTGTGGTGGCTACGGCGTAGTCGGCACCAAGACGTTGGCGCACACCTTCGGCCATCTCGCGCACCGTTTGCTCGCTCACGGCGCCGTGGTCGAGGAGGGTTTGGTGGTTGACGCCCAGGGCACATTCCTTCACCTCGTTGCTGTAGGCCACGATGCCGCCTCGGAAATATTCGGAAGCACCGGCCATGGCGGTGAGCTGCTGGGCCAGCTGGCCGCCGGTGCAGCTCTCGGCAGTGGCGAGGGTCTTGCCATAGCGTTTCATGGTGTAGGCTACGAGCTCGGGCAGATTCTCCATGTCTTCGCCCACGATATACTGTCCGGCGATGGGGTAGAGGTCGCGCACCGCCTGGTCGATTTGGGCCTGCAGCAAGTTGTGGTCGTCGTGGCCGCCACGGGCGGTGAGGCGCAGCTTGACCATGCCGGCCTGTGGCAGGTAGGCCAGGCGGATGGTGGAGGGCAGGGCGAGCTCCCAGGATTCGATCATATCGCTCAGGAACGACTCGCCGATGCCTTGCACGAGGATATTTTTGTTGATAATCTGGTCGGTGAGGAAATGTTGTTGCAATCGTGGCACGATTTCCGTCTCCATGAGGTTGACCATCTCGAAAGGCACGCCGGGCAGCGACACGATGACTTTGCCCTGGTGCTCGAACCACATGCAGGGGGCAGTGCCGAGCACGTTGTTGATCATGGTGCAACAGCGGGGCACCCACGACTGCTGCCGGTTGATGGGCGTGAGCTCGTAGCCGCGCGACTCGAAGATGCGCCTGACGTTGGCCAAGGCCTCGGGGTTTTCGTACAGCTCGCTGCCGAAAAACTCGCAGAGCGTCTTCTTGGTGATGTCGTCCTTGGTGGGGCCGAGGCCGCCGGTAATCAGCACCACATCGCTGCGGTCGAGGCAGTGTTGGAGATAAGTGCGGATGTCGTGAGCATTGTCGCCAATAACATAAGTGCCACAAACATCGATGCCCACGGCAATGAGCATCTGCGACATACGGGCAGCGTTGGTGTTGGTTACCTGTCCGATCAATAGTTCGTCGCCAATATTCAGAATTGTTGCTTTCATGATGCAAAAGTACAAAAAAATATTGGTTCTTTGTAAAATAACTATAAAAGCGTGATGTTTTTTAGTATAAGTTACCTTAGATAATGCTTTATGGAATAAAGGGTTAAATAGACTGCCGAAATTTCGAGTGCCCGATGCAATAAAAAACGGAAAACAGCGTTAAAAGAAAACAAGATTGAAGGCTATAAGCCTTTGGCTTTGTTTCTCAACACAGAAAATCTCGTTAAGGATATTGACGTTGGATATGAATGATAAATTGGAAATAATGGCCCCAGTGGGGTCGTATGAGAGTTTGAGCGCTGCCATTAAAGCCGGTGCCAATGCAGTGTATTTTGGCGTGGGCAACCTGAATATGCGCTCGCGCTCGGCAGCCAATTTCGGTCTGGACGATTTGGCCGAGATTGCCCGCATAGCCCATGAACATGGTGTGCGCACTTATTTGACTGTAAATACAATTATTTACAACCATGAGATTGAGGAAATGCACACCCTGGTGCAGGCTGCCAAGGCCGCAGGTATCAGCGCCATCATCGCTTCCGATATGGCGGTGATTATGTATGCCAACAGTATTGGCGTGGAGGTGCATATCAGCACGCAGTGCAATATCTCCAATGTGGAAGCGGTGAAGTTCTTTGCCCAGTTTGCCGATGTGGTGGTGACTGCTCGCGAACTGCCGCTGGCGCAGGTGGCCGAGATCACACAATATATCAAGGACAACGACATCCGCGGACCTAAGGGCGAGTTGGTGCAGGTGGAGGTGTTTGCCCACGGCGCGTTGTGCATGAGCGTGAGCGGCAAGTGCTATCTGAGTTTGGACGAATATAACTACAGCGCCAACCGGGGTGCCTGCCTGCAACTGTGTCGCCGCAAATATTTGGTAAAAGATGTGGAAAGTGATGTGGTGCTGGTGGTGGACGGCAAGTATATCATGTCGCCCAAAGACTTGTGCACCATAGGTTTCCTTGACAAAGTGGTGAAGGCCGGTGTGCGTGTGCTGAAGATTGAAGGTCGTGGCCGCTCGGCCGACTATGTGAAGGTGGTGGTGGAGTGCTACAAGGAGGCTTTGGAAGCTATTGAGGACGGCTCCTATTCGCAAGAAAAGATTGCCGGCTGGATGGAACGGCTGGCTACGGTGTTCAACCGCGGGTTCTGGGACGGCTACTATATGGGTCGCAAGATGGGCGAATGGAGCGAACGCTATGGCTCTCAAGCCACTGAGAACAAGGTGTTCCTTGGCAAGGTGACTAATTATTACAACCGCCCCATGGTGGCCGAGATGAAGATTGAGACTGCCGAGAATCTGAAAGTGGGCGATACCTTGATGGTGATAGGCCAGACCACGGGTGTGTATTCCGCCGTGGTAGAAGAGTTGCGCCTAGGCCACAAAGCTATTCCAGTGGAAGAAGTGAAGCAGGGCAATGTGTTCAGCGTGAAGACCACAGAGATGCTGCACCGTGGCGACAAGGTATATAGAGTAGATAGAGTAATGGAAGATTTTTAGATTTTAGATTGTAGAATGTAGATTGTAGAGTTCCGGGTGCGGCAGCCTCTATTCACAATTCACTAATCACAATTCACTAATTAACTAATCATCATGAATAAAGATTTTATGTCGGCATTGCTGACAGCATATAGCCCCAGCGGTTTGGAGGCTGAGGCATTGAAGGTTTGGGATTCTTTTTGTGACAATTTGGGTTTGAAGGCCTATTATAGCGATAAGATTGGCAATCATGCCTATAGCCTCGGTCATGGCGAGACTAAGATTTTGCTCTCGGGCCATATCGACGAGGTGAATGCCCGCGTGATATATATTGACAATGATGGCAATATTTCGATGACCAGCACCGGAGGCATGTGCCGCAAGTCGCTGGTGGCATCTGAGGTGATAATTCTTGGCGACAAAGGTCCTGTCAAGGGCATTGTGGGCAAGAAACCTATTCACCTGGAGAGTGTCAAGGAACGCGATCAGATGGAAGATTTTGACAGTCTGCGTATCGATGTGGGTGCGGATAGCAAAGAAGAGGCGGAGGCCATGGGCATCTGCCCCGGCAGCATTGTGGTGTATCGTCGCACGGTGGATGTGGACTTTGGAGCCAATAAGATTGTCTCTAACTCGTTGGACGACAAAGTCGCCGTGTATATCACCGGAATGATTATGCAGCAATTGCAGAAGAGCGTGGCGCAGTGGGGCGATAAATACACGGTTATCGGCATGGCGGCCGCACAAGAAGAGACCGGCTGCCGTGGTGCGCAGGTTGCAGCACATAATATCAACCCCGATATTTCGATTGATTTTGATGTCACTTTCGCCACCGATGGCGGTCTGGGCATCAAGAAGGAGAAGCAGGGCGACGTGCGCCTGGGTAAGGGCGGCGTGATTATGTACGGTCCCGACAAGAGCATCCGCATTGCCAATCTGCTGAAGGATGTATGTCGCGAACGCGAGATTCCGTACCAGTCGGTGGCAGGTCGTGCCGGTGGCACCAACACCAACCAGATACAGCTGATGAGTGCCAACTGCGAGACGATGCTTGTCTCGATACCTAACCGCAATATGCACACCCCTGTGGAGGTTTGCGACTGGCGCGATATCCAGAGCATTATCGACATGACCGTGGGAGTGATTGAAGAGTGTAGATTGTAGAATGTAGATTGTAGAATGGCTGCGCGGTTAATGTGCCGCACCCGGAACTCTACAATCAAAATATCTTTTTCAGTGGCGAAACCGAGAACATTTTATTATTGCAGAGAATGTGGCTACCAGTCGAGCAGCTGGCTCGGCAAGTGTCCGGCTTGTGGCAAATGGAACACCTTTGAGGAAGAGGTGGTGCAGCGCGAGACCACTGCCAAGGCTAAGGCTGGTGTGAAGAACAAGGCCAGCGAACCCAAACTGATCCAGCATGTAACCTATAGCGAGACACAGCGTATGCCCACACATTGTGGTGAGTTTGACCGGGTATTGGGCGGCGGCATCGTGCCGGGCAGCTTGCTGTTGATTGGCGGTGAGCCGGGTATCGGCAAGAGTACCCTGCTGCTGCAGACCGCCTTGGCCGCAACTGACAGTAAGATCTTGTATGTCAGTGGTGAGGAGAGCGAAGAGCAGATAAAGATGCGTGCCGACCGTGTGGCAGCCAGCAATCCGCA
>JAKSMO010000095.1 GCA_024400545.1 Bacteroidales bacterium
ATCCGCCAAGAACTCATCTATGCCGACTTTGTACAGGCCTTCTACGATAGCTACGCATTTTTGAAAGAACACCCCGACAACGTGTTCTGCCAAGAGTCGATGGCTCATGCCATCTATGCCCTGGCTAAATTCAAGACTACTACCAACAGCAGCCAGATTGTGGGCGACTACAACGACTATTCGGGCGAGATACAGCAATGCTACCACCTGTTCCGCAAACTCAGCAACGCCGAGATAAGCGTGCTGGCCCTGCGTGCCATGTGGCAAGCCCACCAGCAGCAGCCCGGCAAACAGGTGCTGACCGATGCCTGCCGCGACCTGGTGCTGACACTCAACAGCAGCTGCGGTCTCCCCCCATCCACTTTCCTCACCACCTTCGACACCGCTAACACTCCAAGCCAACAAACCGCAGCCGCCCCCAACGACAAATACGCCCGTTTCCACCAGAAACAACAGGATGCCAAGGACCACAACCCGATCAGATTTGCCCTCACCGACCTGCTGATGGCCGACAACAGCCTGGCCCCGTTCATGGCCGACTGCATCGCCAACGCCACCCCACAGACTCAGACCAGAGAAAAGAATGTGTTTGTGTATGCCCCCGGCTATGTAGTGCTAGACAACAAGGAGGAGGCCGAGGTTCAGTACAAGGAATCTTATGAGCAGGAGCAGAAACTTGTGTCCAAAGTGGAGACTGCCGCACAAGCGTCGGGGCTGAATGTCGTCGACTTCTCGGATGCCGCGATGCGCAACCAAAACGAAGCACGTTTCTACAACGACTTTGTGACCCTCAACGAATGGACCAACGAGTTCTGGCAAAGCAAGGGCAACGTGGAGCGCCGCCTCTCACTGCAGCCCCAGATGGACAGCCTGCGCCTGCGCTATGGTGCCGACATGTTGAGCCTGAACATGGTAGGCAATTGGGAGGAACATTCCTTTCCCTTGGGCACTCTACTCTTCTACACGATCCTCTACCCCATAGCTCCTGTGGCATATCTCAACGTGGCTAGACGCCAAGAACTTACCGCCACGCAGAATCTGCTGATCGACACCCGCAACGGTTCTGTAATATCGCGTGCCGACACCCGCAACGATATCTACGACAGCAAACCCATTGTCACCAACTTCATCTATCGCAACTTCCAGCAAGGTCTACAGTCAACTACACCCACCGGATTCCTTGGCCGACGGATGATAGTGAGTGCCGAGGCCGGCCTGCATTTCTCGCCACTGAACGCACTCTTGGAATTCAACCCTTATAGCGGATTCCGCATGCGGGGCGGACTGGGACTGGAATATGTGGTAGCAGAGAAAGGCTCCCTCCACTTCAGTGCCAACCTCGGCAAGTCGCAGTTTTTTATCGCAAATGGCCGCGACCCCAACATACTGCTGTTTGACAACGGCAAGTCGCGCTTCGATGCCAGCCTCACCAATCTGGCATTAACATATCGGCGATACATCGGCCGCGGCATATCCGCTCCCGTAGGTGCCTATCTTGGCTTCGGCCCCTCATATCACCACACCAGTCTTGCACCCTATGACGCAACCGTGGTGCACAACAGGGTTGACTCCACCTACCACCGCTTCGGCCTCCAGCTGCAGGTGGGCTATCACCACATGCTCTCCACCCGACTGGTGCTGGACCTCGGATTCCGCTACACAGCCATCATGGCCCTGCCGTTCGAATACGACAATACCGATGACTACATGTATGAGCATCGCGACGAGACTGCCGCAATCAACATCCGTCGTAATTTCAATGCCAACCTTTGGTATGAAAATATGATGACCTTCCACATCGCACTTGGATTCCTACCCTTTTAAAACCACATTATTATGATTAAAATACACGGTGCTCGCGTCAATAATCTCAAGAACATCTCGGTCAACATACCCCAAGGCAAACTGGTGGTGATTACCGGATTGAGTGGCTCGGGAAAATCAAGCCTGGCTTTCGACACCCTCTATGCCGAAGGCCAACGTAGATATGTGGAGAGCCTTTCGAGCTATGCACGCCAATTTCTTGGTCGCATGGCAAAGCCTGAGGTGGATTTGATAGAAAACATTGCTCCGGCTGTGGCCATTGAGCAAAAGGTAAACACCAGCAATCCGCGTTCTACGGTGGGCACCTCCACCGAGCTGTTTGAATACCTGAAGCTGATGTTTGCCCGCATAGGCCGCACCTACTCGCCCATATCGAGCGTTGAGGTGAAGCGCCACTCGGTGAGCGACGTGGTGGACCATATATACACCTTCCCCGACGAAACCCGCACCATACTGTATGCTCCGCTGAACTACAGCCAGGAGCATCCGCTACGCCCGCAGCTGGAAATGCTGCAACAGGAAGGCTTTATGCGCATTGCTGTGGATGGTAAGATTACCCGCATTGACGATTTTCTGGCCTCCGATGCCCCCGACGGCGAGACCCGCCTGCTGGTGGACCGCATACAGGTGCGCCACAACGACGACGACCAGCTGGCCCGCATATCAGAATCCACCCAGACGGCATTCTTTGAGGGCCGCGGCTACTGTGTGGTAACGGCCGAAAATGCCGACCACGAGATTATTGAGACCTCCTCGTTCAGCAATAAGTTTGAGGCCGACGGCATGGTGTTTGAAAAGCCCAACCCCAACTTCTTCAGCTTTAACAACCCCTATGGCGCCTGCCCCACCTGCCAAGGCTACGGCAGCGTGATGGGCATAGACGAAGACATTGTGGTGCCCAACAAAGCCATATCGGTGTATGAAGACTGCGTGGTGTGCTGGCGCGGCGAAAAGATGTCGGAGTGGAAGAGCCATTTCATCCGCCTGGCTTCCAAGATAGACTTCCCCATCCATACCCCCTACTGCGACCTTACCGAGAGTCAGCGCCACATACTATGGCACGGCAAAGGGTCGTGGGAAGGCATAGACGGTTTCTTCAAATGGGTAGAAAGCCAGTCGCACAAGATACAATACCGTGTGATGCTGTCGCGTTTTCGTGGCAAGACCACCTGCCCCGACTGCCATGGCAGCCGGTTGCGCAAAGATGCCGAATATGTGAAAGTGTGCGGCCGTTCCATTGTGGAGCTGACCAATATGCCGGTGAGCGATTTTGCCGCATGGCTGCAATCCATAGAAGCCCCCAACCAAAGCGACCACACCACCCTGACGAGCCATGAGCGCGAAGTGGTGGCCCGACTGATGATAGAATTGAAGAACCGTGTGAAATACCTGCTGGATGTGGGATTGGGCTACCTTTCGCTGAACCGCTTGTCGAACAGTCTGAGCGGTGGCGAATCGCAGCGCATCAACCTGGCCACCTCGCTGGGCAGCTCGCTGGTGGGCAGCATGTATATCCTTGACGAGCCCTCCATAGGACTCCATTCCCGAGATACCGACCGGCTCATCCACGTGCTTAAAGAGTTGCGCGATCTTGGCAACACAGTAATCGTGGTGGAGCACGACGAAGACATTATGAATGCCGCCGACTATATCATCGATATCGGCCCCGGCGCAGGGCGTCTGGGCGGCGAGGTGGTGTTTGCCGGCACCCCCGAAGAGCTCACCCGCAAAGCCCCCAAGCAGTCGCTCACGGCCCAATATTTGCTGGGCAAACAGCAAATAGAAGTGCCCACTTCGCGCCGTCCCTGGCGCGACCGCATCACCATCAAGGGCGCTTTCTGCAACAACTTGAAGCACGTAGATGTAGATTTCCCCTTAGGGGTGCTCACCGTGGTGACGGGCGTTAGCGGATCGGGCAAGACCTCGTTGGTGAAGCAGGTACTCTACGACGTGTTGCAAAAACGCCTGGACGGCTCGACCGAATATGTGGGCAAGTGCGCTGGTGTGGAAGGCGATATACACCGCATCAACGCCATTGAGCTGGTGGACCAAAACCCCATTGGCCGCTCGTCGCGCAGCAATCCGGCCACCTATATGAAGGCCTACGACGAGATCCGACAGCTCTACGCCTCGCAGCCCCTGGCCAAGACCCGCGGATACAAGCCCGGCTATTTCTCGTTCAACACCGAGGGCGGACGCTGCGAAGTGTGCGAAGGCGAAGGCTATGTGACCGTGGGTATGCAGTTTATGGCCGATGTGCACCTGGTGTGCGAAGAATGCCATGGCACCCGTTTTCAAGAAGAAACACTGGAGGTGCAGTATCTGGGCAAAAACATTTCAGAAGTGCTGGATATGACGGTAGATCAGGCCATAGATTTCTTTGAAGGACAGAAAAGCATCCTATCCCGCCTTACCCCCTTGCAGGATGTGGGACTGGGCTATTTGAAACTGGGCCAGTCGTCCAGCTCGCTCTCTGGTGGCGAGGCCCAACGAGTAAAACTGGCGTCGTACCTGGTGAAAGGCGAGACCGACAAACCCCGCCTCTTTATCTTTGACGAGCCCTCCACCGGACTCCATTTCCACGACATACAAAAACTCATCAAGGCCTTCAACAGCCTTATCAACAACGGCCATAGCATTATCGTTATCGAGCATCATCACGATATCATCAAAGTGGCCGACTGGGTAATCGACATGGGGCCCGAGGGCGGACGCGAAGGCGGCCAGCTGGTATTTGCCGGCACCCCCGAACAGCTCTTGTCCTGTCCCAACTCCTATACTGCCAAATTTTTAAAAGCCAAGCTGTAACGAATAATAAAATTAATAAATAAAAAATAAAAAGTACTGAATTGGAATTTTTAAATTAAAAATAAAAATTCGTAAATCGTAACGCTTAAGTCTTAAATCTAAAATCTTAAATCATAAATAACACCTCAAAAACTCTTAATTCTTAAATCTTAACTCTAAAATAATAACAATGGATTCTCTTATCAAAAAATTCCGTCGCACAGCCAATTGGGGTCTGTATGGCTCCATGACCGTGGCCATACTCACCATCATCTTCCATTTCACCCCCTACCACATCAGCTACCAACAGCCCGCAGTCAAGCAATGGATGCTCATTGCCGGCACCATGCTGGCCGTGCTGGCCATCATCATGGTGCTCCTGGTGCTGCGTCGCACCACTCCGGCCCTGCGCCAACTTGACAACCTGGAACAAAAACTGCAAGGGTATTCCAACTATATCTGCAACCTATACCGCACCACCTTCTTCATCGTGGTGGTGGAGTGCGCGCTCATCGTGCTCATGACCGATACTGCGCTGCTCATGGTCACCTGTCTGCTCGTGTTGCTGCTGTTCCTGTCCTATCCCAACATGTATAAGATGAAGACCGACTTGGGTCTCACCAATGCCGAGATGGTGCTGCTGTTTGGCTCCGACTACATTCCCGATAACAACGAGACCGACCCTGCCGAAGTAATCGACGAAAAAAACAATCAATGAGCACCATTGCCGCCATCTCAACCCCTGCCGGAGTAGGGGGCATTGCCGTAGTGCGTCTTTCCGGACCGCAAGCCTTTGCTATCGCCCAGCGCCACCTGCGGCTCACCCTCCCCACAGGTAGTCAGCCCGTAGCGGCCTTTGCCGTATTCCGTCATCACGGCAGCATCATCGACGAGGTGATGACCACCTGTTTTCCCGCACCGCATTCCTTCACAGGCCAAGATACCGTGGAGATCTCGTGCCACGGTTCCATGTATGTGCAGCAAACCATCCTTGCCGCATTGCTACAGAGTGGCGCACAGCTGGCCGAACCTGGCGAGTTTACCCGCCGTGCCTTCCTGAACGGCAAGCTCGACCTCTCGCAGGCCGAGGCAGTGGCCGACCTGATCGACTCCACCAATGCCGCCAACCACGCCCTGGCCATCAGTCAGCTACGCGGAGGCTATGCCCAACGGCTCAAAGAACTTCGCAACCAATTTGTAGATCTTGCCGCCCTGCTAGAGCTAGAACTGGATTTCAGCGAAGAGGATGTGGAATTTGCCGACCGCACCCAGCTCAACCGCCTGCTCAACCGCCTGGAGGACGAGTGCGCACGACTCTGCCACAGCTTCTCTATGGGCAATGCAATCAAGAACGGAGTGCCCGTGGCCATTGTGGGCCGTCCCAATGTGGGCAAATCTACGCTCCTCAATGCCCTGGTGGGCGAAAACCGAGCCATCGTGAGCGATATTGCCGGAACTACTCGTGATACCGTGGAGGACACCATGGTGCTGGATGGCGTGACTTACAGATTTATTGATACTGCGGGTATCCGACAGAGCGATGATACAATCGAGGCTTTGGGCATTGAACGTAGCTTTCAGGCGGTGGAAAAGGCCCAAGTGGTGCTGTATTTGACCGACGATGCGGCCACATTGGACGACGAGATAGCCGAGCTGGGCACCCATGTGGATTTGAGCGGTAAGCATGTGCTAGGCATTGTGAATAAGATAGATGTAGCGGAAGTTGCTGGGGGTGAGGATACCTTGCGCATTTCGGCAAAGACAGGGCGGGGCCTTGATGTTTTGCAGTCTCGGCTGACGCAACTTTATGGGCAACAACAAGTGACCAACGAGCCCATCCTTTCCAATCTGCGCCACTATGAGGCCTTGCAGCATGTGCTCGAAGCCCTGAGCCATGTGAAAGAAGGCTTTGCCGCCAACCTGCCTGCCGACCTTATAGTCATTGACCTACGCGAGGCCTTGCACTACCTAGGCACCATCACTGGGCAAGTGAGTTCTAATGAGGTTTTGGGGTCTATTTTTTCTCGTTTTTGCATCGGGAAGTGATCGGTATCCAGTGAACTGTGATC
>JAKSMO010000096.1 GCA_024400545.1 Bacteroidales bacterium
GGACAAACCCCTTGGTCATATCAAATATGCTCTAGATTAATTCCGCCAACGGGTTATTATCCTTACCTTTCAGCACCCAACGAATCTTTGCCACATAAGGATTCAGCAGATAATCATATTCTTCCTTTCCAAGCAATACCATGGCAGTGCGAGTCACTTTGCCGTCAATTGTCAGCTTGGCTTTGTTCAGAAATGTTGAGTCATTCCATTGATTAACGTCATCAGCCTTTTTAGGATTGCGCTTCACAAACAGTTCCTTGGCTTTCGCAATAGCCTGTGCCGACAGGTGCTCAATAGTTGCTCCCTCTACAATCCCTATCGACCAATCTTCACCAACCATTGGCTCCGACAATATACTTTTTCGCCGTTCTTCGGTCATCTCTACCAACGAATCGTTTATGCGCTGCCAGGCTTTGCCATGAGCCAGCACAGGTCGTCTCGGTAGGTGCTTGGGAATTGTTATCACCCACACCGTTTTACGCGAATCTTCAGTAATATACTCGCTCACACACAAACCTTCACTCGAAAGGTTTACACACTTCTCCAAAAGTCTCAGTTTTGCACTGGCTGCATCAACACCATAGTTGCTAAGATCAATGCCCACAATCTCCAACGATTTGTCTTTCACCCCCACAACCAAACTTCCACCTTCCATATTTGCTATTGCCGACACATACGATACAACGTCATCTTTCGGGCTGTTGGCAAACATGTTTTTTAGGTTTTTGAACTCTTTCCATTCGCAACTTTCATTCTCCTGTGGGAAATGGTTCAGTATATATTTCTGAAATTCTTTCTCAGTCATAGCATTCAATTTTTCTCTTAGTTCCAATAGCTGGTGTAGCCGCTTTTCAGTCTTTGGGCCATGGCCTTCACCTTCTTGCGCGACAGGCCATCCTCGGCCAGGCCGCTGGCCGTCATCACCTGTTCTAGACCTTCCAGCACCAGGCCTACCTTGTCCTGGTCGCCCTCTATGCGGCTCAGAATCTTCATGCTCGTCATCTCGTCCAGGGCATCGGTCAGGTTGTCTTCGCCTCGGTTCACGGCATACACCAGGAACTCGTTTCTCGTGCGGTAGGCAATCTTGAAGGGCGTATCCTCCAGCACATCGTTCACCTGTTGCAAGTAGCCAATCACCTTGTCGCACAGCTCCTTGTTCTCGGCATACACATCCTTGCCCTCCACGGCCGTGGGCAGAATGTCGGCTGCTGCTATGCCGAATCGCTCCTTATCGGTATCCTCCAGGCCGCCAGCCAAGTCCACCTCGTTCATCTCAATGGTCATGGCGCGGTCCAGCACCTTGCGGCTGAAGCCGAAGGTCGTCTCATCCATGTTCACCGTGCCCATCACTATCAGGTTCTTGGGCAGGGGGATATCACATTCCTCACCCACAAATATTTTCTCCAACTTAGCTCTGCAAGCTAAATGATCAGCATCTTTATCATCTCCAGTGCTATGATGGAATAACAGATCCTTCAATTTATCGCAGTATTCCTTATTCAGTCGGATAATGGGGTCGCATACCACCTTGCCATCCTTATCCAGATGGCGGGTCTCCACCACACTCAGATACTGGGCAAAATACTGCTCCACCGGGGCCAGGTTCATCTCATCCAGGCAGAGGAAGAACGGCACATCCTCATAGGCCAAAGCCTTCACAATGAATTTCAAAAAATCCTTCACCACATACTCCGGCTTGCCACTGATGCGGCTCTCATAGCCCAGTAGCTCCGAGCCATCGTGCCAGTCGGGCTGCACCTGAATCATCTGGAAGTTCTGCGGCACAGGCACATCCCAGGGTTCTGCATCCAACGTGTCGCAAGCCCTAGCCAGCTGTCGCACAATGCGGCTCTTACCAGTTCCGCTAATACCTGCCAGCAGCACAAAAGGCTTAGTCTTAATAGCGGTAATGAATTGTGTGTATTCTGTGGGGGCTGCGCCGTAGGAAATCCGCGGGTGGGGATCAGTTCTTGTTTCTAAACCACTAATTTTTACTTCAACCGTTCCGATTTTAGAAAACAGAGTTTTATATATATCACACACATCTGCTATTGCAGCAAAAACTATATCGACCTTGAGCTCGCTTGAATCCACCTTGTTGTCTGATACAGGTACATCATAAACAGAATGTATTAATGAACCGTCATATTTCTTTTCTATGGTTGTTGGTGAAATTTTTTTGCTTTTGAAATATTCGCCAATCGTCTGTAATCCAGCAATATCCCAAGACACACTAGGGGTTTCTGTGGCACTTATCCCATATGCAACTACCAACTTCTTATAGTTATAATAATAAAGCAGTACGGGATATATTCCTTTTGCAACTTCTTGTTTATACCCAAGAAAGGCTACCCAGGGTATTGAGGTAGCCCGTCCTTTACCTACACTTGCTTCTACCTTCAAGTCCTTAAAAGACCTAGGAATGCTACTAACCGATACTCCATTCAATCCCTCTCCTGGGGTGATCTGGAGAGCAATATTAAGAAAATCAATAATACTATCTCTATTAAAATCCATATGACTAGTATATTAGCTATTTAAATATTCATTAATTCCCTATGTCGCTCTAACAACTTCTTGTTTGGCATGAATTTGACAGGTGCTGATATTGGTAAGCCTTCAAACTTGTCAAAATATTCCTTCACCACCTCGGTGGTATAGTAGTCCTTAATTTCTTTGCTGACAATCATTCGATAATCATCATCAAACGAAATCAGGTGCTTGTCAAATGCCGCATCGTATGTCGCACTGAGGCACAATCCATTTTCTGGATTCAGTCTATTCTTCTTATCATCCTTCCATGCCACAATATGGCTGGCGCGGAGAATCTGAGGCACATTCAAACCTGTCACACAGCATTTGCCTCCATAGTTAGCCAGTACCATCTTTCTGAAATAGTCCTGTCCTAATCTTACTTTTACTTCAGCTTTTTTGTCTTTACCTTCTTTTATTTCAAACAATTCTGTCAGTTTAGCCGACACGCTCTTACCGCTCTTCGCTGTTGCCACAATCGCGCTTGCCATCTCCTCTTCCTTATCATAGACTTGATATTTTTGAAGCTGATTGACTGCAGCGGAACAAAATCTTTTTTGGGGATAACTAACTTGAGCAGGATTAACATTTTTGAAGAATGAGTCTTCTCCATTGATGCATAGTTTTTGCTGTTCGTAAACAAACTTGACGATTCTACTCAATAAAGCTTTATCATCAATGCTAGTAACCGAGCGGCCTTTTAATGCAAATTCATCATTTATAGCAAATAATTCATCAATAATACGAATAGCTGTAATGTAACTTTTTGCAGTTCCATTTCTGTGGCCATAAACAGCATACAGATAATCTTCAAAACCCTGTTGAGTCATACACTATCTTTATTTGAATAATACAAGTACTAATTATATTACTGCGCCTTATTCCTTTTCCCTGTCGGAGCTGAAACATAAAAGTCGTAATCGTCCAACGAGAATCGAGCATAGTACTCTCCCTTGTGGAATAACCATTTCACCAGCGTTGTTGTTTCCCCATTGCAGACAACTGAAAAACTATAGCTATCAAAATCCCCATACCCTGTTTCATATTCGTCCATCATGACATAAGGTCGTTCCTTTTTCTGATAAACATTTCCTGCTATATCAACCATCACAGGGTCTTCTACTAGATATTTGCAGGGCCAGTCCTGCGGGGCAAGTTCCATTTCGTTATACAGGATTTTCACCACCGAAAAGGTGTCTCGCACCGTAATCTTGGGTGCTCCCAGCTGGGCGAAGGTGGTGAAGGTGGCCACAGCCATCATAATCAACAAAATAAATTTTTTCATATCTTCATTTTTTTGTGTTTTCAACAAACTTCCAAACCGAACTTTCCTGCCACCAGTTCGAGGAACGGCATCCAGTCGTGGTCATATTCAGCAACAGTAAGGCATATCTCGTCACCAGATTTCGCCATGTTGGTAATCACAGCTCTGGGCGCAAAACTTGTCACATTCCAGCATTCTGCTACTTTCTCAGCACTCAGTCCCTCCGAATCATCTGAGCATTGTCCGTACAGGACATTGAGCCCCTGCCAGCATTCGTCTATCCCAATACCCTTCAGCAGATATTCATTTACTTCAAAAGTCATATTCTCTAATATTCTTATTCTCATAACGTTGACGGAAGCATCATTTCCTCTAGTTAATAGATTTCCCAGATCTGTACGGCGAAGAATGATGTCTTACTTTCAGTCGCATTTGCAGTTTATTGGAACTGCGACCACTAACGGCCATGCCCCACTTCTATCGTAACGCATGACTGTCAGTCGGATACATCCCTAACAGGGGTATCAATCCGATACTGCAAAGTTACAACTAATTTTTGGATAATACAAATAAAATTCCTCTTATAATAGGCAAGGGGCTCTTCCTATTCCAGTTCAAGGCACAGGCTGTCGTACAGGTACGCGTCGCTCTGCCACATCAGGCCTGTGGCGGTATCTTGCAACATGGAATAGAGGTGGCTGTTATATACGCAAGCCATAGCATCTCGCAGCCCCATTCTGCGCTCCTCCATCAGCCATGCGGCAAGCTGCGTGGTTATCTCTTCGAGGGTAAATTGCTCGTCAACTGTCATGCGACAATCCGCCTCCCATTCGGTGACAATACTTTGTGAGGTCTTCTACCACGTCATCAAAAGAAAGGGTGTGTTCCACCTCGTAATGGCGTTCGATAAAGTCGATTCCCTTGTGTTGGTCGAGATAGCGGAATGCCTCTTGCGGTGTCATATTATGCGCCACCGCAAACTCGCTGACCACAGCCACTGCAAACGATAGAACCCTTTGAGTATTCATAATATGATTTTCTATTATTCTCTTTTTCACAACGTTGACGGATGCATCTTCTTCACTAGCAACGGATTTCCTAGGTCTGAACAGCGAAGGGTGATGTATCGGTGTCGGTCTTTCTCCCGCGGCTCTCGCACCGCAAGATATATTATAAAAACGAAAATTCCCTCTTTATATTGCCTGACCCAGATTTTTTTTCTTGAGAAAAAAAGCACAGCAGGGCTGTGCTAATGTAGATTGCTGATTGTAGATTGTAGAGTTCCGGGTGCGGGGCGGGGGAGTGGAAAGTGGGGAAGATTGTAGATTGCTGATTGTAGAGTTCCGGGTGCGGGCGGGCGCGGATGCGATCTAATTACTCATTACTCATTACTAATTACTAATTCCCCTCCCCACCCAATAAACTCATAAACTCATAACCTCATAAACTATCATCAACTTCACAAACAATAAAATATAAACGCTACTCTGTGGGTTTCGGGCTTCACCTGTCCTTTGGGCGACACGATGCCTAAGGGGGTGAGGCGGGCGGCTATGGTGCGCAGCGAGTTGGCCTTGATCTCCTTGCCATGGTTCTGGCAGAACAGACGGCTCACAATCTGCCAGTGCCGGTCGCTGCCATGCGTACCTATCAGCTTGCGCCCCTGACCATAATGGCCGGCAGGCAGTATATCGCCTTCCAATCCCACCGACTCCGGCACCTCCACCGTGATCTTGCCCAGGAGCATCAGCACCAGCAAGGCCAACGACGCCAGGTCGTCCATCCACACCACGCGGTCGGCCATCCTGCCACCTTCCAGTCCCAAGGCCTGCAACGCCATATGCCCTTTGCCCGCCGGCACAAAATAGCGTTCCAGCCGCTCGGCCAGCGTGTTCTGTTTGGCGGCTGTGATGGGTGGCTGCATGAGGGGGAAGAACCGCTCGTCGGTATCCACACGCGACTCAAAACGCCCCTCGGGCCGAGGCTCCCACAGGCCGTAGTTGGCGTTGTCAACCAGCGCCGACTGGTTGATGAGTTGTTGGCGGCAGTCGTGGATGTGTGTACTCAGCGCCATGTACTGTCGGCCCAGCTCCACCAGCTCCTGTGCCGCCGTAAGGTCGGGACAGAAATCGGCCCATGACAGCAGGATCCCCGCCCGCTGCTGCTGAGTGAGCCGCACTCTGCGCAGCAAATCCACCACCCGCTGCAGCGAGTAAGCGCCGCTGTAGCTCGCGGTGCCCACCCCAGCCTCAAGCAATAAAGCCCCTTCCTCGCCATAGGCGAAGTTGACGTAATACTCTGAATTGTTGTGTAATGAGGCCATAATTCAGTGTGGGTTTTAATGAAAAGAGAAAATGCAAAGTTACACTATTTTTTCGTCCTGTGCAAATCACTTTTCTGAAAAAATGTTAACGCCCAGTTTGCGCCCCAGTTAACGCCCCGCGCCCACCCGTAAGCCCCCCAAAAATTATTTTTCAGACCCAGAAAAAGAGGGGAAATTTGCAGTGCGAATTAAGAATTTGCGAGAAAAAAAGTGAATTGTGAATAGTGAAGTAGTGAATTGAGCTGCCGCGGTGTGCGAGTGGAAAGTGGAAAACTGAAAGTGGAAAGCTTAATCGAGTGGAAAGCTTAATCGAGTGGAAAGCTTAATCGAGTGGAAAGTGGAAAATTGAAAACTGAAAGTTAACGGCGGGCGCGGATGCAATCTAATTACTCATTACTAATTACTCATTACTAATTCCCCTCCCCCTCATAAACTCATAAACCAATAAACCCCTAAACTACTAAGCAACTAAGCCACTAAACAACTAAGCAACCCAATAAACTCATAAACCAATAAACCCCTAAACTACTAAGCAA
>JAKSMO010000097.1 GCA_024400545.1 Bacteroidales bacterium
ATATCCCCATTTAGGGCTGCCAAGAAATAATAATAATATGCCTTGCGTTTATCTTTCTGCACGCCATTCCCCAATTCGTAACAGACTGCAATGTCCGTCAAGGCGTCTTTATACGATATAAAATCATTCTCCTGTCCCCCTTGAACGGGAATCTGAAGAAGCGAAAATCCCTTCTTATAGTTCTTTCTCACATGAAATCCATTCAAATACCATGTTGCCAAAGCATATGAAGCTTTTTTGTTGCCTAATTCTATGGATTCGTTTAATATACGAAGAACATCATGATAATCATAAGCCTCTTGCTCTGCAAGATGTAAGGCTTTATAATATAATTTGTCTCCTTTTGCCATTATTGTTATTTATCTTTTCTTTCGGGGGCCAGGATACTTGTCCGCCATCGGGGGGCAATGCTCAGCCACATGGTCAGCACCTCGCCGTCGTAGTACTTTGCACCGAAGTGGCCACAGCCCTTCACCTCATACCTCGGCTGTGTTTGCAAGGGGGAGGGGGCTTTGCTTGAATGCCTTGCGGCATGAGCACCGCGGGGGCTCTTCTCATCGGGGGGAAGCTTCGGAGAAGCTTCCCCCGAAGGTGTTCACTACTGTTGCGGCACTACGCAGCAGAGGTGCAGTTCTTGGTCGGTGTCGTTGATGATGGTGTGCCCGTGGCCTTTGGGGCAGTAGTGCACTTGGCCTTGGCGGATGGGGAGTTCTTGGCCGTCGAAGACAATCTTGCCGCTGCCTTGCAGCACGATGATGATTTCGCTGTCGGTCTCATGGCTGTGCTGGCCTACGCTGGAGTGGGGTGTCATGCGCACACGCATCACTTTGTTCATGTCGTCTTTGAAAATACGGAATGCCACGTCGCCTTCGCCACCCTTGAATCCGTTCTGCACGTCTTCAGTCATGGCCTCGAAGTCTATGATGCCTATGGTGGAGATGTTGAGTTGGGCCACGGAGTCGGTGGTGGATTGGGGTGTCTCTGCCGGAGCGTTTTGGCAGCTGGTGGCCAGGCCTAGGGTTGCCACAATCAGCAGTGCGGAAATGAGGTTGAAAATTTTTTTCATGGTGAATTGTTGAATGTTGTTGTGCTTGATTATTTTCTAAAGTTCTTTGGGCGAATAGATGGCGTTCCACCAGGTGGGGTCGTCTTGCAGCCAGCGGTTGAACCAGGCCACCATGGTGTTGATCCATTGCTGACGTTTGGTGAAGTCCATGATGCCGTGGTTTTCGCCCTCCACCATCACAAAGGCTGTGGGCACACCCAACAGTTTGAGGGCGGTGTACATCTGTATGCTCTCGCCGATGGGCACGTTGGTGTCGGCAGTGCCGTGGGTGAAGAGCAACGGACGGTGGATCTTGTTGGCATTGTAGAGTGGCGAACGATCCACGAAGAGGTCTTTGCGGGTCCAGGGGTAGGAGTTGGCTGCCGACACTTCGCTGTAGCTGTAGCCCCAGTAGCCCTCGCCCCAATAGCTGGTGTGGTCGGAGATGCCGGCGTGGCTGATGCCGGTGGCAAAGAGGTCGGTCTTGGTGAGCAGTAACTGGGTCATGAATCCGCCGTAGGATGCACTCACGCAGCCGATTTTATCCTTGTTTACCCATGGGTTGCGGGCAAACCACTCGGTGGCTTCGATGATGTCTTCGGCAATGCCTTCGCCCATGGTGTTCACATGGCGTGCGCCCCATTCCTGGCCAAAGCCCGAAGCACCTCCGGGGTTGACTATCAAAACGATGTATCCGTTGGCGTTCCAGTAGTGGGCGGGATAATGGCTGCCTCCACCAAAGCGGCGTGCGGTGGGACTGCAACCGCCATAGTAGTGCACGATGACGGGGTATTTTTTGGCAGCGTCAAAGTCGGCGGGCAGATAATAGTGGCCCGAGATGGGATAGCCGTTGCGGCTTTGGAATTCGAATCCGTGGCAGGTGCCAAGGGCTATTTGTGCCATACGGTCAGCATTGAGGTCTTCCAGCACGGTGATGTTCAGCTTGCCTTTTTTTCCGATGGTGAGCTGGTAGAGGCAGTCGGCGGTGCAGGCTCCGGTGCCGTAGTAGATCATGGTGGATCCGTTGGGGGCAAAGGCGCAGCTGCCAATTACCTCGCAAGGCTGTTCCACTTTGGTGATGGAATAGTTGGTGAGGTTGAGCTGGTAGAGGCTCACTGAATCTTTGTTTTCGGCAGTGAAGAAGCAAAGACCATTGTCGGAAAGATACACGCTTTTGAGCGAGGGGTTGAAGTTGCGGCTGAGCGACTGGGTGCTCTTGGTGTCAATGTCGTAGAGGAACAGCTGATGCTCGAACTGGTTGGGCGTGAGGTTGCTGGGTAAGGTGCAACCCAAGCGGTTGAAGGCCTCGGCACTGCCGGTGATGAGCAGCTTGTTGGTGCCGGGGATATAGTCGATGCCACTGAGGAAACCGTCTTCGTGTATGAGGGTGTCCACCTTGAGTGTCTGCAAATCCATGCGGCAGACGGTGGTGAGGGTGGTGGGGCGCCGGGTGAGGCGGTCGTGGCTGATGCCGAAAATCATGTAGCGGCCATCCTGTGAGAGGTCGTACATCCACACATTCTTGTTGCCGAAGGTGAGGGGTTGCAGGATGCCGGTGGTGAGGTCGAGTTTGGCCAGTTTGTTGCGGTTGCGGAAGCCTGGCTGACGATCGTCGGGCACCAATATCTCGTACACACCTTTCTCTTTTTCAGGACCTTTAACCTCTTGGTTGATGATGAGGTAGTCCTCGGTGGGCGACATGGTGAAGGAGCCTGCGGGCAGGTCGGCGCAGAGCAGCTCGGTCTGGTTGGTGGCTGGGTCAACAGCATAGAGGCGGCGTTGGCCATCTTCTTTACGTACCGACAGATATTTGTCGCTCTTGGGCATCCATGTGTAGTAGTCGCGCATGGCCATTTCGCGGCCGGTGGCCAACTCTTTCACTATTACCTCGTAGTGGTTGCTGCCGTCGGGATTGAACCAGCTCTTGCCTATGCGGGTGTATTTGCCCGAAGCCGAGAGCAACACGCCGGAGTAGTGTTTCATCTCCATATTGTCGGCCATAGAGAAGGGGCGCTTCTCGCCCTGCTTCATGGTGTTGAGGGTGATGTTGTTGGAATCTTTTGTCTTCAGGTCAATCTGGAGTGCTGCGGTATCGGCAACATATTTTATCATTACATGGTATTGACCAGGCTGGTAAGGTTGCTCACCGCGAGTCTCTTTGTTGTTGACAAGCACTTTGTACAGCTTTGGACCCTTTACTGTCACCTCTACTTTTGCAAAACCTTTTACGGAAAAGTCGAATCCGGCCAGGTAGATGTCGGTGGCTTTGCCGGCTTGTTTGGGCGCTTGGGCCAGGGGCAGCAGTGGAGCTTTGTCCAGGCTGCTGGCGGCAATATGGGTTTCGAGGAGCATGTCCTTTGAATATTTCTTCTGCGCAGCATCAGTGCTGTCGATGAGCATGGGCTGCTGAATGCGGTAGGGTCCGCAGTGGTGCACTTGCTCCACTTTCACTTGGGCCATGCCGAGAGTGGCAAAGAGGGATAGTGCGAGAATGATTAATCGTTTCATGGTTTTTGTTGTTCGATGTATTGTTTGATTCCTTTTTGTATAGAGGTCAGTCCGAAAAGTTCGGGCACAATGTTCTGAATGGGGATCCGATCCATTGCAGACCTTGAATGTCGTCCCTACCTTGGAGCGATGGGGCTGTGTCGAGCAGAACTTCAAAGAAGAGGTCGATGGTTTTGACGCAGATGCCGGAGAACGGGTATGTGTTGGGTTGTGAGAATAGATAGCGTAGTTGAGCAGGGACTATCGATAGTCCGGTTTCCTCCTTAATCTCGCGGCACATAGCCTCTTCGGCCGTTTCGTCCAAGTCCATGAATCCTCCCACTAAATCCAGAGTGCCCTTGGCGGGTTCGCAAGCACGGGTACCCACCAGCAGTTCACCTTTGTTGTTGACAATTAGTGCAACTGTGGCGCCTCGCGGATTGGTGTAGTAGGTGAATCCGCAGTCGGTGCATTGTCGTGCGTTTTCGGCCACGGTCTCAAAATGCGAGCTGCCGCAGATAGGGCAGTAGTGGAAGTGATACAGAGGGTTGTCGGCTTTCATCATTTGTTCTTGAGGGTGATGACGGTAATCTCGCTGGGGCAGCCTACGCGCAAAGGTATTGTGCAGCCAATACCTCGGTTTACGTAAAGATACTGTTCTCCATCTTGATAAAGTCCTTGCGACTGTTCAAACATGAGCGATGCCGGCGTCCAGCCAAAGAGTCGGATCTGGGCGGCGTGGGTATGGCCGGAGAGGGTGAGGTCGATGGTTGTGTGATTACATACTTCGGCGTTCCAATGGCTGGGGTCATGGCTCAGCAGTAGGGTGAAGAGGCTGCTGTCCATACCCTGGGTGGCTGCAGAAAGGTTGCCGTGATTGATGGTGGCAAACCCTTGGCCGTCGCCATGAATGTTGTCCACACCTACCACATTGATTCTCTCGTTATCACGGCAGATTTCAATCCGCTGATTGCGTAGCGGTTGCCAACCGATTGACCGCTGGAAGTCGGCCAATTTCAGTACGGCCGAATCTTTCTCGGTTTGGGTAGGGAATTGGCGGCTGTAGATGAAGAAGTCGTGGTTTCCCAACACGCTGACTACACCATCGTTCGCCTGCAGTTGGGACAGAATAGTTCTTAGGCTATCGGTCTCCTCCAGCCGAAGACTTACCAGGTCGCCGGTGAAGCAGATAAGGTCGGGCCGCTGAGCATTGATGCTGTCAACTATGCGTTGAAGTTTCTCGGGTTTGTTGATATAGGTGCTAAGGTGAAGGTCGGAAATGTGTACAATGGTATATCCATCAAATGATTCTGGTATGCGGTTGTGGCTAAGTTCGATGTGCTTTACCTCAAGACGGTATTTGCCCACCCAATAGCCCCAGGCGATTATACCGAATGCGATCACTGCTATAGCCAGCGAGGCATAGCCAAAAGGTGCGAACGGCAGGCTGCGGTGGAACAACAATCGGACGAGCCAAATCAGTAGCCATATCCACATGGGTATGGAGGCAATCAGAACCACAAGGATGCAGAAGGCTGTAAATAGTTTCATGGGATTAAGGTTGCGGAGATGAGTGATAATTATTATTGAGCAAAAGGGAAATCCCCTTCAAACGCGTGCCGGAGCCGTACTGGACGAGCTTCCGCGAGGAATTTCCCTTTATATAAATTATGATCGGGGCGGAAACCGACCGCATCAACCCACTCATAATTCATAATTTATAATGTTAGTCCAGGTCTTTTGCCAGGCGGACCGATCGGCCGTATTGGATACCGGCACTTCCCATCTCTACCAAATTGGGATTGAACCACAACTGAGCAGCGCGCGTCAGGCCGTCGCCCTGGTCGCCAATAAAGGTGGAGGTCCAATAGCATCCCAGATAGTCAACTACGATGATGGAGTTGTCGGCAATATTGCGGCATCCCACAGAAGGAAGGAAAACGCAGCCATTCTCTTCCATCTTAGCCCATTCGTCGGCAGAATACATGTTCACCAGATAGCTGGAAGGCTCATTGATGGTGGAATAGTCGGGCATTCTTACATCGTTGGGCATTTCAAACTCATCGGGGAACATGATAATACCAGGTTGGTCGGCCACGGTTGCAATTGCAAAACGAGCGTTCTCAACACCATTTAATGTAGAAGCCTTGCGATTGAGGATTAAGTATTCCATTTCGTTGTAAGTGAGCGTGCGCCATGTGCCGGCAGCATCAGTCTGGTCACCATTAACAATGTCGTTATTCACACCCCAATCGTAAGGAGTGCCGTTGATATCCCCCTCGTGATAATAGGCCGAAAGGCTAGCTGAAACAGTATAAGGATAATATCCCATATGGCCGCTTGTAGCCCAACCAAAGCAGTCAATCCAACCTTCGTAGGTGTCGGAAGCGTTCACATTGCCATTTTTCACAGCATCCCATGCGTTGGGAGCTATGCGCCAAGTGTTAGTGGAGGCCTGATATTGAAGGTTGCCGGTAGCGATGCTCACCTTCTTGTCAGCGGCAACACTAAATACATTCTTAACAACCGCAGTGGGCTGATCGCCATTGTTGCCGTTGCCACCATTGTCGTCGGGTTTGGGGTCTTTCTCGCAAGCGGCAAAAGACAGCATAGCTGCAATCGCCAATAATAGAGCGCTTTTCTTCATAATAGTGTATTTTAATCGTTAATATATTTAAAATGCAAAGATACGAAAAACAATCGAACTGACAAAATTTTTTTAGCGCGCATGGCTAAAAATGGCTATGGTTGGCTTCTAAAGATTGTTCTAGAATTATTTTGAGACTGATTTCCGTGCCTTTTGTCTCTTGTTTCTGACTAGAAGTGCAGCTCTTATTGTGGCTTAGGTACCTCCGTCCCGGTAAGAAAGGCAGCTATAAAGCAGTGTGAAAAGGTGCAAAAGGGAAAGAGTGCCGATAATATTTTAATTATCAGCACTCTTCTTCATTTTTTACGGGAACCTTTCCCCTGTTTAAAGTGGAGCTGGAGGGAGTCGAACCCTCGTCCAAACAAGTGACAGATGTGCTTTCT
>JAKSMO010000098.1 GCA_024400545.1 Bacteroidales bacterium
CACCCCCGAACCTCTTGAACGGCAGCAGCATGTCTATGACTGCCTTTGCGACGCCATCGGCATTCTTTCCCTGCGGGAGGTTGCGTATCAGCGAGTACGATGTCGACCTCTCCACCAGCGTGACCATGGCGCCCTTGCCGCAGGCTCCCACCACCAGGTCCACCACCAGGTCCATCTCCCAGTCCCCGAAGCGGACCCGTCGGCTTCCGCCGGACGCTCCTCTATGCCGGCCCTGTTCCTTATCGGCATGTATTTCCCAACCGCACGTTTCCGATGCTTCAGCTTGAACCTGCAGTGCGTGTACAGGTCCCCTCCGCATTCCCTGTCCCGACGGATGTATGCGTAGATGCTTGACTTCGACACCATTCTGTATCCCTTGGCCTTGCACCAACCCACGATCTGCTCCGGCGACCAGTCCTCCTCCCGCATTAGTTTCTCTATTCGGTGGCGCACTTCGCCGTTCATCTTGCGGCTCTGGCGAAGCCTCTCTTTTCTCAAATCCGCCCATTCCTGTGCCCGGCTGAAGCTGTATCCCCTCTTCCCGGAATTCCTTTTTATCTCCCTGCAAACGGTTGATTTGCTTACCCCTATCGCCTCTGCGATTTCTTTTTGGCTTCTTTTTTCTTTCAAATACAAAGAAATTGCGTATCTTTGCTCCTTGGTTAAATGTTTCATCTTTGTAACTTTTGGTCGAGATGCAAAGATACACATTTTTTTCCTAACAGCTTCAATCTGGTCGTTTTTTCCTCCTTTTTGAGGCTGTTTTTCGTGTTTTTTTGCACCTTGTTTTTGACTAAAAGTTGCATTTCTTATTGGAACTTAGGGTGTTTAAGATTGCTGAATTATGAGATGGCAGAGAGAGATGAAGGAGAACCATTGGCTCTCCTTCGATGTGAAAGCAACCCTCCGCATTTGCTTAGGGTCTTAGATGCTTAGTCGTTTGCAACAACAACTAAGCCCCTAAGCCCACCAACAACCCCTATCGTTAGGCCGAGAGAAAAAATGGCTTGCAGGCTCTTCCGAGGTAAGAAAACATTACAATATGGTGACTGCTAAAATTAATTTACTGATAATGACAATAGATATACCTTTTTTTCGTTATTGTATCAAACACAGACAAATAATAAATTGAATTTCTAATACCTACCCAAATGAATCCTTCCAATGAGTGCCGAAAGATAAAAACAGCCAAGAATATTCCGGTTAGAAAAATACTAACATCGCTATATGTGGTCATGTTTGTTCTGTCAGCTTTTACGTATCTTTATGAAGTACTTGATGTTGAGACCAAAACAATCTCCCGCTATGTCGATGATCGGTATCAAGAAGGCCCCACCTATACTAATGATGGTGTCATGGTGGACCCAGGAGAAACTGAAAAAAGATATGCTAATGTTCCGTGGTATGGTTTTACTTTAGCGTATCTGTCTGCCTATATTTGGTTAGGACTGTGCTTAATGATTCCAGTAATGGGTCTAATAACGATAATCGTTACAATTTTCAGATGGAAAGAGATGTGGCGCTGGTGGGCTATGTATATTCCCATACTATTATTCGCCATCTACGCGGTGATTGTATGGGGTAGAAGTCTGTAGAAACAGCACAATAACCTGCTGGCTGAATTTATCTTTGGCATTTCCGAGGCGCAGTGCCATCTGCCCCTTGGTATGTCCGTCATGCGCTAGATTAATTCCGCCAACGGGTTAAAATAATAAAAAGGTAATGAGCCAACAATTTTTCGTATCTTTGCATTTGCAATTAATGTAATTATTGGCTATGAAGATGCGCATCATCAAATTGAGAAGCAGTTTGTTGGCTATGTTGTTAGGCCTTTGGGGGATGTCGGTATCAGGTTGCGAAAGTTGCTGCGAGAAAATAATAACGATGTATGGTACAATAGAAACGGAATATCAGGAGAATTATATTGTTGATGAAATGGCCGCCAATGTCGGCATTGTGGATGTGGGTGAACAGATATAACATATTCAAAAGCAGTTAAGATTGAACAATTAATTAATACATATCAGAATGAAGAACATTTTTAGAAAAGCAATCTTTGCCCTCGCGCTCCTGCTGGCCATGCCCGGCATCAGCCGTGCCGACGAGGGTATGTGGCTTCTGAACTTGATTGGCAAGAACTATGCCGACATGCAGAAGGCCGGTTTCAAACTCACCCCTGAGGACATCTACAGCATCAACCAGAGCTGCATCAAGGACGCCATCGTGGGCCTCGGCAACGAGGGTCGCGCCTTCTGGCACTTCTGCACTGGCGAGATTATCTCCGACCAGGGTCTTGTGAGCACCAACCACCACTGCGGCTATGGTAAGCTGCAGGAGCACAGCACCGTGGAGCACGACTATCTGCGCGACGGTTTCTGGGCTTACAGCAAAGACCAGGAGCTCCCCAACCCCGGCCTCACCGCCTCCATTCTTGTCAGCATCGAGGATGTCACCAGCCAGGTGCTTGCCGTGGTGAACGACCAGATGACCGAGGCTCAGCGTGCCGAGGCCGTGGCCAAAGTGAGCGAGATGCTCGTGGCCAAGGGCAAGAGCGAGAACCCCGGCTGCGAAGCCAGCGTCCGCCCCATGTTCAACGACAACCAGTACTTCCTCTTTGTCCACCGCATCTATAAGGATGTGCGCCTTGTGGGTGCTCCTCCTTCAAGCATGGGCAAGTTTGGTGGCGACACCGACAACTGGATGTGGCCCCGTCACACCTGCGACTTCAGCCTCTTCCGCATCTACACTGCCCCCGACGGCAGTCCCGCAGCATACGCCGCCAACAATGTGCCCCTCAAGCCCAAGCACCATCTGCCCATCAACATCAAGGGTGTGCAGGACGGCGACTTTGCCATGGTGATGGGTTTCCCCGGCACTACCGATCGTTTCCTCACCTCCTACGGCCTTGAGGAGACCATGAATATCAACAACAAGCTGGTCTATGAAATCCGCAGCGTCAAGATCAATGTGCTCCGCGAGCAGATGGCCTCCAGCCAGGCCACCCGCATCAAGTATGCTAGCAAATATGCTTCCTGCTCCAACTACTGGAAAAACTGCCACGAGGCTAACATCGCCCTCCGCAAACTCGACGTTATGTCGGTCAAGAAAGACCTCGAAGCTCAGTATGCCGACTGGGCTCGCGGCAAGGATGTGAAATACATCGATGCCCTCGACCACATCAAGAAAGGCTATGCCGACCGCGCCGCTTATCAGGGTGCCAGCCTCTATGTCCGCGAGGGTCTCCTTTCCGGTCCCGAACTGCCCTGGCAGGGCTATCGCATGGGCCGCACCCTGGTAGCCTCCTATGAGAAGGCTGCCGACAAGCCCGAGATGCTCCAGCACATCAACAGCAATGTAATCAAATCGATGGCCGGCTTCTACAAAGACTACGACAAGGCTACCGAGAAGAAACTCATTGCCGCCCTGTTTGAATATGTCTATAAGAACATCGACGCCAAGTTTGTGCCTCAGTTCCTCCAGGATGCCGACAAGAAGTTCAAGGGCGACTGGGCCAAGTATGCCGACAATCTGGTGGAGAAATCCATCTTTGCCGACCAGGCCACCTTTGAGAAATTCATGGCTAAGCCTAACATGAAGACCATCCAGAAGGATCCTATCTTCCTCTGCGGCCAGGCTATCTACGAGGCCTACCAGGCTATCAACAGCAATGTGCCCCAGTCCAGCGTTGATGAGCTCAACCGTGGCAAGCGCGATTTTGTTGACGGTATCCTCAAAATGAATGAAGGCAAGCGTTTTATGGCTCCCGATGCCAACAGCACCATCCGCTGCACCTATGGCAATGTGAAGTCTTATCGCCCCCGCAACGCCGTGGCCTACGACCACTTCACCACCCTCGACGGTGTGATTGAGAAGGAAGGTCCTGTCGGCGGCGAATTTGAAGTTCCCGCACGCCTCAAGGAACTCTACAAGGCTAAGGATTTCGGCCAGTATGCCAATGCTGAGGGTCAGCTGCCCACCTGCTTCATCACCACCAACGACATCACCGGCGGCAACTCTGGTAGCCCCGTGATGGATGCCGAAGGCCGCCTTATCGGTCTGGCATTCGACGGCAACAGCGAAGCCATGAGCGGCGACATCTCCTTCGAGCACAACCTGCAGCGCTGCATCTGCCTGGATGCCCGCTACATGCTCTGGGTTATCGATAAATTTGCCGGTGCCAAGAACCTCATCGATGAGATTGACATCGTGAAATAGGCTTAGTAGTTTAGTGGCGTAATAGCTTAGT
This sequence comes from Bacteroidales bacterium, assembly GCA_024400545.1. Taxonomy (GTDB): domain Bacteria; phylum Bacteroidota; class Bacteroidia; order Bacteroidales; family P3; genus Colimorpha. The sequence continues at coordinate 4,247 of JAKSMO010000098.1, forward strand.
AGCTTAGTTGTTGTCGCAACATCTAGTCTCAAAGAACTACTAAGCGTCTGAGCAACTTAACAAAAATACTAAGAAACGACAAAGCCGGGAACTTATCAAAGTCCCCGGCTTTGTTATTATGTATAGCAGGGTTGCCTACGACATTCGGACTATTGTCTCTTTCGGTAGGCGAGCGGTGATGTGCCGGTGAGTCGCTTGAAGAATCGTCCAAAGTTGGATTGGGAGGCAAAGTTGAGCGTATTGGCTATCTCTTTTATCGACATCTGGTTGCTGTTCAGCAGGTGTTTTGCATCGGCCAGCAGGCGGGCTTCTATCCAGTTAGTGGCGGTGCGCTGGGTGGTCTGTTTTACACATTCGGCTAGGTATTTGGCCGATACGTTCAGTAGTTGGGCATAGTGCTCTAATTGGTGATGGCTGCGGTGGTCGGCATCAACGAGTTGGATGAACTGGTCGGTGAGGAAGTCGGCAGAACTCTTCTTGATGGCTTTGGGCGGATGAAGGTAGTAGCCCATGGTGTAGAACATCAGCTCCACAATCAGTTCCAGCACATGGCGCTGGTTTGGTAGGTCGTTGAGTGTCACCAGGCGGCCGAACATGGCGCAGAGGGTCTCGATGGATTTCATTGCCTCATATTTGATGGTGCGCACGGGGGTGGATGCAAGGGTAAGCAAGGTGGCTAGCGGATTGGAGAGTTGCAGACCATCGGTAAACTGGCTGCCGGTCACCACAAGTACGCCGTTGAAGTCGTCAGATACTTGCTGTACCACTATCTCTTTGCCGGGTATCACTACCAGCAGCTGTCCAGATTCCACTTGGCAGGGTTCTAGGTCCAGCAATAGGTCTAGTTTGCCGGCGGTGCACATGAGGAAAAAGGAGCTGTCCATGCAGATTGAATGGCCAGACAGGCGGCGTATGTATGCCATACTTTGTTGTATCTGCGGCTCGTTGAAGATGGCAATCTGGCCGTTCCAGCCGTTGTATGCTAGTGGATGCTCAGCGTCGGGCTGCAGGGGTAGTAGGTCTAATAGCGAAGTTTCGTTGTCTTTTCTCATGCCAAAAAATGTATTTTTTACTCCATTTGTGTTCAAAAATGGTGGTCAAACTATAGTAAATAACGCATATAAAGTTGCGATATTGTCCATATTTACGTATTTTTTGTTCATTCTGTTCATATTTTCGGTGATGCTGATGTTGATTGTGTATTTTTGCAACCGAAAACAAACAATAATTTTTACTGAAATGAAGAAGAACATCCTGGCAATTGTCGCCGCTTTCGGCCTGGTCGCAAAAGCCAATGCGCAAACTAATGAGATTGAAACTATGGAGAGCGCCAACGTTTTCGTCAAAGGCTATAAAGCTATTGCAACTAATGTAGTCAAAGGCTACAAAGCCATTGAGTCGGCAGCAAAGAAGGGTTATGCAGCAGTTGAGAACAGTGTGGTACAGGGGTGGAACAAGGTGGAAGATAAGAGCGTAGAGTTGCTTTTCAAGCGAGAGGACGAAACGGTTGAGGAGGCCAAAAAACGCTTGAATTCTAAAACAACAGATTGTGCGCGCTAAATAAAAGGATGGTGGGTTCTATAAATTCATTTTTTGACCTAAAGATGGCATAGTGCTATGGCCAGCGACCGAAGTGGAGCTAACCCTTTGTTCTACCTTTTAGGTTATTTAACTTCTTTTACAGCCTCATTTATCAAATAGGTTTCGAGGACTGATTTCGGTTGCAAAGTTACACTTTTTTCTTCATTTACGACAACAATTAATCAAAAAATAACTATTATTTGTGGGGGGGTGATTATCAGTTAGTTAGCAGTAATCAAATCTTTATGCAATCTTACTACTTGACCTAATCGACACATGTTATATACCAGGTT
>JAKSMO010000099.1 GCA_024400545.1 Bacteroidales bacterium
CCCTTGCGGGCAAGGGATTTTAAGTCCCTCGTGTCTACCATTCCACCACCAGAGCATTCCAGTTACCGGCTTTCCGGCGTAGGTTTGGAGACCTTAGAGCGGAAAACGAGACTCGAACTCGCGACCCCGACCTTGGCAAGGTCGTGCTCTACCAACTGAGCTATTTCCGCGTCATTTTCACTATTTCAAGTGACTCTCTGCTTTCTCTTGGTGAGGTGTTTTGTTCCTCGAAAGCGGGTGCAAAAGTACGAACTTTTTTTGAATTACAAAACTTTTTTTTACTTTTTTTTGACAATATTTTTTATCTCATTCAACTTAAGCAGGGCTTCGATAGGAGTAAGTGAGTCTATATCAATATCTAACAATTTATCTCGTATTTCCAACAAAGTGGGATCATCCAGCTGAATAAAACTGAGCTGATAGCCTGCATCGGGTGTATTTTTGACCATTTTTTTGCTCGTTTTTTCATTTTTTGGGGTATTTTCATTCACCTTTTCACTCTTCGATTCGAGCAATTCCAGCATGGTTGTCGCACGTTTCAACACCTGCGACGGCATACCGGCCATTCTCGCCACATGGATACCAAAACTATGTTCGCTGCCGCCCATCTCCAACTTACGCAAGAAGATAACCTTATTGCCCACCTCCCGCACAGAAATATGGTAATTCTGGATGCGCTCATACTGGTCGGCCATGTCAATCAGCTCGTGATAATGGGTGGCAAACATCACCTTGGGACGCGCCTTTTTGTGGTTGTGCAGATATTCGGTAATGGCCCAAGCAATGGAAATGCCATCATACGTGGATGTGCCACGGCCAATTTCGTCCAGCAGCACCAGGCTACGATCCGAGATATTATTCAGGATGCTTGCCGTTTCGTTCATCTCCACCATAAAGGTAGATTCGCCCGACGAAATATTGTCGGATGCGCCCACACGGGTAAATATCTTATCCACAATACCCACCTTGGCCTCTCTTGCCGGACAATAACAGCCTATCTGCGCCATAAGCACGATGAGTGCCGTTTGGCGGAGCAGAGCCGACTTACCCGACATGTTGGGGCCCGTAATGATAATTATCTGCTGTGTGTCGTGGTCTAAATATACATTATTACATATATATTGTTCTCCGGCCGGCAGCTGGGTCTCAATCACTGGGTGGCGGCCGTCCTTAATATCCAGCGTGTCGTCATCGGACAGTTCGGGCCTACAGTACTCGTTGGCCAACGCCACCTCGGCAAAGCACAGCAAGCAGTCGAGCCGAGCCACCAGCTGGGCATCATATTGAATAGGTTCGAGGTAGGTAAGCAATGCCGCAAGCAACTCTTCGTAAAGCTCGTTCTCAATCTTAAGAATCCTGTCTTCGGCTCCAAAAATCTTTTCCTGATAGCTTTTCAGCTCGGGTGTCACATAACGCTCCGCATTGGTAAGCGTTTGCCGGCGGTCCCAACCCTCGGGCAACTCCTTCAGCTTATCCCTATAGGTATTTGTAATCTCAATATAATAGCCATACACATTGTTGAATCCCACTTTCAGCGACGGAATTCCCATCCGCTCACTCTCGCGCTGCTGCAGATTCATCAGATACTCCTTGCCCGACCCTGCAATTGAGCGCAACTCATCCAGTTCCTCATTCACACCAGAGGCAATCACACCGCCCTTATCCCGTTTCACCGGAGGCTCTTCCTGAATTTCGCGTTCAATGCGCTCACAAATTGCCTGACACGGATTCAGTTGTTCCGACAAACGACGGAAAGCCTCATCATCCACCAAGCCACACAAACGTTGAATCTGGCCTACGGCCATGAGCGAACGCTTCAGCTGCTGCAACTCGCGGGGATTAATCCGCCCCACGGCAACTTTTGAAATCAAGCGTTCCAAATCGCCTATCGACTTGACCTGAGGGGCAAGCCGCACCGCCAAGTCACGATTGCGCACCAGCAAATCAACCACATGCAAACGATCCTCAATAGCCGTCCTATTCTTCAACGGCATTACCATCCATCTTCTCAGCAAACGTGATCCCATGGGGGTTGACGTTTGGTCGAGCACATCCAGCAACGTGCGGGCATTCTCGTTGGGTGAATGCACCAATTCCAGATTTCGGATAGTGAATTTATCGAGCCACACATACCTGTCCTCCTCAATACGATTGATGGTGCAGATATGCTGGGTGCGGTCGTGCTGGGTGGCCTGCAGATAGTACAGCGAGGCTCCTGCGGCCACGATACCCTCGGTAAGGTCCTCCACGCCAAATCCCTTCAACGACGTTGTGCCAAATTGCTTCATCAGCAAATCATTGGCAAAATCGGAGGTAAACACCCAATCGTCGAAAGTGTTAGTGTAGTATTTCTCCGAAAAATGATCCAGAAACCAATGCAACTTCTTACGCTGAAGCACCACCTCCGAAGGGCGGAAATTCTGCATCAGCTTGTCGATATAGGCCAAATCGCCCTGGGCCACATAAAACTCGCCAGTCGAAACATCCAAGAACGAGATGCCATGCACCTTGTCGGTCAGATGCAGTCCGCAAAGGAAATTATTCTCTTTCACCTCCAGCACCATGTCGTTATACGACACGCCGGGGGTCACCAGCTCAGTGATTCCGCGCTTCACCAGTCCCTTCACCGACTTGGGGTCTTCCAACTGTTCACAAATAGCCACACGCAGTCCGGCTTTCACCAAACGTGGAAGGTACTGATCCACCGCATGATGAGGAATACCCGCCAAATCAGTATATGTACCACCACCACTTGCCTTACGGGTGAGGGTGATACCGAGGATATTGGATGCCTTACGGGCGTCCTCGCCAAAGGTTTCATAGAAATCGCCGACACGGAACAGCAGCATGGCGTCCGGAAACTTGCGTTTCATCTCGGCATGTTGCTTCATCAGCGGTGACTCATTTTCTGCGTTCTTGGCCATATAATGATAGATATTAGAAATAAAATAACGCACGCACACACTTTATATTGCCCGTAGCAGAAAATTTTGTCTCCCCTTAGGTTCAAGCCCCAGTGTGGCTCCATAACAAAGCTCTTTCTGGCCGGTTATCCAGCCCAATTTCACCCCATATCCTCCCACTGCACAATACAACGAATAGGCATTTAGGGTCATACGGGAAAGGGAGAAAATCTGTGGAGTCAGCGATTCATGTTGAAAAGGGTGCGCATCTGTCAATCACCTCTCCGGCAACCCCTTGACCATATCAAATATGCACTCAATTAATTCAGCCAACGGATATCGACAATATGATTCCACCTTGTCGCCAACCTCCATATCTTATAAAAATATCCTGTTCTCAGTTAAGGAAGCAGCGGCTTATACTATAAGCGATTCTTAGCGCATTCGGGGCAGCAACCTTTGACCACATACTCGGCTTCTTCCACCTTGAAACCCTGTGGTATAGGAACTTGCGGAATACCCACCTCGGTCATGCAGAATGTCTTATGGCAGCGAGTGCAGGTGAAATGGATGTGGCCCTGATGGTGATGATGGTCGGCACAGTGGCACACACAATATTTCTGCACACCCGACCCATCATCAATCAGATGCAGCAATCCTTTCTCGGCAAAAAGCGTGAGCGCACGGAACACCGAAGAGGTGTCGGCCGTCTGCAGCAAATCTACCACATCCTGCAAGGCAAAAGCACCGGCAATCTGGATGTGCACAGCTTTCAGCACCAACAGCCGGATGGCGGTGATGCGTATCCCCTCATGGGCCAATAGCTGCTCGTAGTCGTGATGCTGGCAATCTTCCATATTTTATTTAACGCACCTTGCGACAAAATAGTATTCTCAATAAACGAAAAATATATGTCGGCAAACCATTTGCAAACGGCTTGCAAGAAAAAGACTGTACTTTTGCAGCACCGATATCAAACAACACCTAACACTTAACACAATGAAACACAAACACGAACATCATCACCACCACGACCACAATGCACACAAACAGATTGCACTCATCGGCCTCACGGCAATCCTTCTTTTGGGCGCAGTTCTTGTTGAGAAAAACACATCGCTGGCTACATGGCAGTTGCTGCTGGTTTATCTCATTCCTTATCTGCTGATTGGTTTCGACACACTGAAGGAAGCCGCCGAAGGCATCGCCCACGGCGATGTTTTCAATGAGCACTTCCTCATGTCGGTGGCCACCATCGGCGCCCTGTGCATAGGATTTATCGGCGGCGAGACCCAGTTTCCTGAGGCCGTATTTGTCATGCTCTTCTTCCAAGTAGGCGAGTTGTTTGAGGGGTATGCCGAAGGAAAAAGTCGCGATAATATTTCAAAACTAATGGACATTCGCCCCGACACGGCTCATGTGGAACGCGATGGCCAACAAATCACCCTATCTCCCGACCAAGTTTCCGTGGGCGAGACCATCGTGATCAAACCTGGAGAGAAAGTGCCCCTCGACGGCAAGATAGTTCGCGGCAGTTCAGCGCTGAACACTGTGGCCCTCACGGGCGAAAGCGCACCCCGACAGGTGGGTGAAGGCGACGAAGTCA